>CANHQC010000117.1 GCA_947462695.1 Flavobacteriales bacterium
AACCGTTTATTCTCCAATTGCACACAAATAACATCAGAGGTATTATCTGTAGAATGATCATCTACAAAAATAAAGAGCGCAGGAAAAGACGATGAATTATTGATTGCCGAAAGAATAATTGGGATTCGTTCACGCTCATTACGAAAGGGAACAATCACTGTTAAATCGTCGATTTCAACCTTTTCGCCTTTCATTTCAACCTGACCTTCCTTTCGTCGCTGTAAGTTATAACCAACGGTTACCAATCCGAATAGCAACGATGAATAACCGAAAAAAAGAAAGCCAATTAAACTGCCCATTTCCGATTCACATTTACGATGATCAAGAAAAACAATGCCGGTAAAAGAAGGTTAAGTATCCAGATCCACAGTGTGGTGGAAAACACTTGATGTATGTCAAATCCAATAGGTGCCAACATCAACCAAGCTATCGAATCGCGAATAAGAATTTTCCCAAAAAATAGAGATGGAATCAAGGTGACAACAAGGTAAATCTGCCAAATAAGTAGGATTATCGACCAATCGATTGATGCGCCAAATGCTATAAATAACAGCGAAAATTGAATAGTAAAAATGGTGTGCCGCAAACAACTAAGTACAAGAAGTTCTATTTTAAATGGTAACGTAAGACGTGAATCACCCTCAGCCCCCAACTTACTATTGATCCAACGTACCTTTCGAATCAACTTATCTAGGGATAAATAAACCAGTACAGAACCTATAGCAACTGCAATCACCAATGTAATACTCAAAAATTGCAGGTGCTGAGGTAGAAATGAATCCTCCAAAGCTATACATGCCAATACTCCAAAAATCATAGTTGCCGTGAACTGTGCCAAATTTCCATATTGTGTCAGGTAAACTACTTTCATTTTTTCAGCACGATCAAAAAAAGACATCCTCCCAATAAAATTCCCCAACATTGATGGTGTAAAAAATCCGGTTACCATTCCGGCCGCAAACGCATGAAACTGAGGAATTTTTTCGACGTTATGGGGGATTTCACTTAACGAAACCTGCCATTTTCTCCATTCAAGAAACCAATTTACTGGGACAAAGACAATACACAAGATAAACGCCCATACTTCTTCAATGAAAAAAGGCGCTACTTTACCTGGTAATTTTTGCACGTGATTGAAAAAGTAGCACATTAAAAGACCAAACAGCAATAGTTTGATTATGCGCATACTTTTACCTCTTATTTTTATAGCTTTAGCCAAGAATCCAGATTCAATGGTTGAAGATAAAATAATTCTAGGAATTGACCCCGGAACTACCGTTTTAGGTTACGGATTGGTTCATGTCAAAAACAATCAGTTAAGCATGGTTAATTTTGGGGTTATTCAACTTCACAAACTTGCTAATCATCCAGATAAATTAAAGCGAATATACGATCGGATTTCAGGAATAATTGATGAATTCCATCCAGATGAAATGGCCATTGAAGCACCATTTTTTGGCAAGAATGTTCAATCGATGTTAAAGCTCGGCCGTGCGCAAGGTGTTGCAATCGCTGCTTGTTTAGGTAAGAACATCCCCTTTGAAGAATACTCTCCAAGAAGAATCAAGCAGTCAATTACGGGAAATGGTAACGCTTCTAAGGAACAAGTCGCTGCTATGCTACAAAAATTACTGCGCTTCGAAGACATGCCGAAATACCTTGATGCCACTGATGGTTTAGCAGTAGCTGTTTGCCACCATTATTCGAAAGGAATAGGTGAACACAACAAATCAAAAGGAACTAATTGGGACAGTTTTCTCCGTGCCAATCCGGAACGAAAGATGCGCTAGATCAAAATGAAACCAAACCTCGAAAAACACAACTACCTTTTTTTATCTATTACCTGGATTGGACTGCTGTGTTTTGTGCTTTTCTTTATTCTTGGGGCTGAATATTATCCCGGTGGTTCGAATGTCAATCCTAAATCAGTTGGATTTAATTGGTTAACCAATTACTGGAGTGAACTATTAGGCAATCATGCTAAAAACGGTCAACTAAATACTGCCCGACCTTTTGGCATCACAGGAGCAATCTCATTAGCCCTAACACTCTCTGTTTTTTGGATATTTATCCCATCAAAATTAAACCTGGTAGATGGGTACAAACGAATCATTCAATCTGCCGGCCTGCTTGCAATGATCTGTTCTGTTTTAATTTTTGGTCAAGCACACGATGTGTTTATAACATTAAGTGTCATGTTTGGCAGTATTGCGTTCATTCTACTTTTAATTGGATTATGGAACTCCAATTACCATTTCTTGTTTTGGTGGTGCCTGTTATGCCTCGCATTAATTTTACTAAACACTGTGATTTACCTAACTAATTGGAAAATTAATTCATTAGCAGCGCTTCAAAAAATCACCTTTGTTATAGGAATTGCATGGACGGCATTCACAGCATCATTTCTTTCGATTCGTCGCTGATATAGCTAGTTTAAGCGTTTAGGCGTTACACTTTCCGGTTGAAAATTATTCCTTGGCGACGGTTTTAACACCGTGTTCGATTGTATTATCAAGGTATCCAATATTGATGTGTACATTTCTTGCATCTCATACTGTTTTGAGCCATAATAAACCATGCTTCGTTCTAAGCGACTCGAAGAGAGCTTGTATTTATCGAGAATCACATCACCAGATAATTTCAACGATTTGTAATAATTTGATAATTGTATATATTTCGTTTGTAAGTGAGATTCCATTAAGGTTAGCTCCTTTAACACCATAATCATCGTATCTTTTGGAATGACATCACTTGGTTCATCTAAGGCGTATGGTTCACTTTGGCATCCAGACATGCCAATAATCAACAAAAATAAGATGAAATGTAAAGGTCCTTTAGTCATTGAAGATTATTATTTTACCACATACGCGTTCAATGCTCTCGTTAGTTTCCTCGATAGTAACACGCGGTGCAACTTTCGCTATTCGAGCATTTTTTAGGAATGCACATCCAAGCCAAAGTTCACCCCCATTAACTAATGTTTCTGATTTAATTAACGTGCCCGTTGTCATAAACTTAAAATTTCATGAAACGCATGCGCCACACGCCAAAGAAAGCTTCTTTAAAGATACCTGAACTCATTTTTGATGTCCCATATTGACGATCGATAAACGTAATGGGCACTTCCTTAACCTTAAACTTTAGTCGAATGGCTGCGTATTTCATGCAAATCTGAAAAGCATACCCTTTAAATGGAATTTCATCTAGTCGAATGGACTCCAGCACCTTACGTCGGTAACACTTGAAACCTGCTGTTGTATCTTTTATTCCTATCAATAGAATAATTCGAACATATAAACTGGCAAAATAAGACATTAACACCCTTTTCAATGGCCAATTTTTAACTTTCCCTCCTTTGCAGTAGCGTGAACCAATGCTCAAATCTGCGCCTTTTGTTGCGCATGCATCATACAACCTAATTAAATCTTCAGGGTTATGTGAGAAATCACAATCCATTTCAAATATATACTCATATTTATGACGAATGGCCCATTTGAATCCATGAATGTACGCTGTTCCAAGTCCTAATTTTCCTTCACGTTTCTCCAAAAATATTCTATCCGTGAATTCCTGTTGTAATTCCTGAATTTTTTCAGCAGTTCCATCAGGTGAATTATCATCCACATAAAGGATATGAAAATCTTTCTCAAACGACATGACAGTACGTGTCATACGTTCTACGTTTTCTATTTCATTATAGGTGGGAATAATTACGACTGTGTCTGACACTTAAAAGAAAATTGACGTCTAAAATTAAGGAATAATCATGAACAAATAAAAGTTGTTTTACTTATTAGCCGTTTAGTCTCTATTTTTACGTAGTGAAAAAGTCCATTTCTCTTTTGATTGTTCTCCTTGTTTCTTCAATTTGGTTGAATGCCCAAACAAGTAAGAATTGCACGTTATTGGACAGGTGGTTTAACGACTCGCTCATTACAAACTCAAGTCAAGCACGTTACAGCGGATGTTGGGGATTCACCTTCAATGGAAAAGATTACGCAACCATTGGATCGACGGAAGGAACACATTTTTTTGAACTGACTTCTGACCAAAAACTTAGGGAAATTGGATTTGTAGAAGGCCGTTTTAACTCTTCTCAAGTTATTCATCGCGAACAAAAGACGTATCGAAATTATGCGTATGCGATCTGCGATGAGGGCAACAGCAGCCTTCAAATAATAGATTTGAGTTTTCTTCCCGATTCAATTCAACAGGTTGCAGATATTCAAGACCAACGGTTCGGAAAAGTACATAACCTATATATTGATACAACTCACGCGTTATTGTACGCATGTCTAGTTACACCAATTGTGAACAACCAACCGCAATCACTGGTGCCCATGCGTGTATTTTCTCTGCAGGATCCCTTAAATCCTGTTTTATTATGGGAAGGTCCTGAGGATATCTTTGAAGTACACGATTGTTACGTCCGTGATAACATTGCCTTTTTAAATTGTGGTCAAGAGGGAATTCGAATTTACGATTTTACCATGCCTACATCACCTGTTTACCTATCCAATTTGACTTTTTATCAAGATCAAGGATATAATCATCAAGGCTGGTTGAGCCCAAACGGCAAAACCTATGTCTTTGCAGATGAAACCACAGGAAAAAGGGTGAAAAAATGTTCCTATGACAGTACGAATCACCTACTCACCATTGATGCACTCTTTGGTACAACTAATTATGCTGAAGCCGTTCCGCACAACATTATTTGCAC
Source organism: Flavobacteriales bacterium (assembly GCA_947462695.1). Classification (GTDB taxonomy): domain Bacteria; phylum Bacteroidota; class Bacteroidia; order Flavobacteriales_D; family Crocinitomicaceae; genus M0103. Next base: position 4,721 of record CANHQC010000117.1, read on the forward strand.
TGACAACTGGGCATTTGTTGCTTACTACAACGAAGGATTGAGAATTTTTGATATTCGAGAAAAACCAATTGAAGTTGCGTTTTATGACACGTACACGCAGAACTCGTTTTTCAATATGAACGGTGCGTGGGGCGTATTTCCCTTTCCTTCAGGATTGGTTATTGTCTCAGACAGACAAAATGGGCTTTTTCTTTTCAACTTTGAAGAGGAACCTTTATTAGCTCAAACGGCAGGTGAATTCCAAGTATATCCAAACCCAATAATCAATCAGCAGGGTTTTATTGTTCGATCGGGAAATGATGAAATTGCCAACTTCACTGTCACGTTAAGTGATGAATTCGGGAAAATAATTTGTACATCAACAGTAAACGGATTTTCATACGCCTCATTGGAAAGTCCAAATTCACCCGGGATTTATTTCATTCGTATTACGTACCAAAATTACCTGGAAGAGGAAATACAGGTTGTTCAAAAGCTAGTGGTGTTTTAAGTCAATCTGATTGTATGCATCTTGAATTAAATCAAGTTCAAATCCTTTACTAGCAACGAAACGAATCACCTTTACTTTTTTATTGAAGGCATCTTTTTCAGCGGACAATTGGGCGTATTTTTTTTCAATCAACGAATGAATCGTTTCTATATATTGCTCACCCTCTAGCTCTTTCAAATGGCGATCGATCAAACTGCCGGCTATTCCTTTCTTTCGAAGCTCGCTTTTTAGCTTAATTCGCCCCCATTTTTTCATTCGAAATTTACCCTGAACAAAGGAAAGAACAAAACGCTCCTCATCCAAAAACCGGTGTTCGAAAAGATGCTTTATAACACGCTCATTATCATCAACTGACAATGCAAAAGCTGACAATTTTAGCCTCACTTCTTTCTCAGATCTGTCCTGATACGCACAGAAAGGTTCGAGTCGAGTGACAACCTCAATAAACGAATAGGAATGCGTTGTTGTCTCAGAGGGTAATTTCCTCATTTTCCTTATCAACAAACGAATACTGCAACAAGTGGTAATCAGTCACTGCGCGAATCGACACCCATTTTTTGTACTTGAAAAACCACTTTAGTTGTCTTGAAATCAGTCCGTTTTTAAAATACGCCTCAAGATAAGGATGCACCAATAACGTTACATTTTTCAACTTGCGGTCAAGAATCAAGAAGTTTAAGTTCGATTCAATTTCTTCCGCATATAAAATACTTGCCTGAACTTCACCTGTTCCATTACAAGTAGGACAAGTTTCGGCTGTTTTAATATCAGTTTCTGGACGGACACGCTGACGGGTAATCTCAACGACACCAAATTTTGAAGGAGGAAGAATATTGTGCTTCGCCCGATCAGATTGCATGAACTGCTTAATTTTTTCAAACAATGTTTTATTGTTCTCTCGATCGTGCATATCAATGAAATCGATACAGACAATTCCTCCCATGTCTCGTAATTGAAGTACACGTGCAATTTCTTCTGCCGCTTCAATATTCGTAGCTAATGCGTTACTCTCCTGGCCATCTGAACCTTTTCTATTGCCGCTATTCACGTCAATAACATGCATAGCTTCAGTGTGTTCAATAATCAAATACCCACCGCTAGGAAGAGGTACTTTTTTACCGAACAATGCTTTTATTTGCTTATTCACGCCAAATCGCTCAAAAATCGGAATCTTCGCATCATATTGACGAACAATTTTCTCTCTATCTGGCGCAATGTCTGAGACAAAATCTTTGATTTGCGTGTACAACTTTTCGTCATTCACATGGATATTGGTAAAATCCGCATTCAACAAATCTCGAAGAATGGAGGACGTTTTATCCATTTCTCCCAACACGCGC
>CANHQC010000118.1 GCA_947462695.1 Flavobacteriales bacterium
CTAATATGGGTTGTTTCGCTTTTGGGACTTCATAACCCACTGGAGGTATATCTAACTCATCATTCCATTGATCCTCTTTCGTGTAGGTAGCTTCTTCAACTTGATGTTCGGGAGTTGCACTATCATTTTGTGGCTCTTCATCTTTAACAGGAATTGCAATTGGGACTTCCTGTACCAATACATCTTCTTTGTTATCCTCAGTTTTTAACACACTATCTTCCGCATGCGATTGGTTTTCTCGCACAAAGGCAATGTTTCCGTCAGCCTGTTTCGAAAAGGCTCCAAATTGATAAATCGTATAACTACCTTCTGAATTCAATCGGTTTTCAATGTCACGAACGTATTGAGCTACCATGATCTGTGCACGTTGTTCATCTATACCTTCACTTGTTGAAATAAATTTCGCTAAACGACCGTCATCATGTTTTAGATAGGGCATGAACATCAATTCTCCAGAAGCCTCATCAGTAACTGTTAAGGCTCCTAATCCAGGCAGGATGAGCGTGGAATTTAGTTTAAGAAATTCAATAAGGTACTTATCCATGGTAAAAGTTTAAGTGGTATCAACCAAAAAGTTCGTCAAATCGAAAGGCATCTTTTAAACGCACGCCTTTTTCAGTCGATTGAAGTGTACAACATTCATTAACGGAATCATGTTCCAGAAATAACACAAATTCATTGTCTGCACCATTTTTCAAAAATGCTTCTTTTTCTGTTAGTGTAATCAATGGACGCGTGTCGTAACCCATAACGTATGCCAGTGGAATGTGACCAACACTTGGCAGTAAATCAGCCATAAAAACAAGTGTTTTCCCTTTGTAATGGATATGAGGAATCATCATGCTTTCTGTATGACCATCTACGAAAAGCACATCCATGTTTGGCATCACATCGGTGGTGTAATTTCCTGTACGTGTGATAAATTGCAATTGGCCACTTTCTTGAATCGGAAGAATATTTTCGCTCAAGAAAGATGCTTTTTCACGAGGGTTTGGTTCTGTGGCCCACTTCCAATGATTTTCAGTACTCCAATAAATGGCATTTGGAAAAACGGGCTCGAATCCTGTTCGCTCTTTGTTCCATTTAATCGCCCCTCCACAATGGTCAAAATGAAGATGGGTTAAAAAGACATCTGTTATGTCTGAAATACCAAACCCTAATTTAGCCAGGTTTCCTTCCAGCGAATCAGTACCGTGTAAATAATAGTGCGAAAAAAACTTTTCAGATTGCTTATCTCCAATTCCAGTATCAATCAAGGTTAACCGATCTCCATCTTCAATTAATAAACTGCGCATCGACCAATCACACATGTTGTTTTCATCAGCGGGATTGCTTCTTTGCCAGATCGATTTAGGAACAACACCAAACATGGCTCCACCATCTAACTTGAAATTTCCTGTATTGAGTGGGTAAATCTTCATAATTCAAAAGCTTTTGTAAAATAAGAAATCCAGTTGAGTTCTCATTTATTTTTCAATTGATTCAGTTTATATGATTTGCAAAATAAAGGATGAGTATAGCTGAAATGGCAGCAAACGCACCAATCAATTTTATTTTCGTGAGTTTTTCGCTAAAAATAAAGTAACCAAGTAAGGTGGATACGATGACAACTGAAACATTAATAATAGCAAGAACTGTCGAATCTTTCCATCCCGTTGAGGTGTACGCGTGAAGTAAGAGAAAAATGGAAAAATAGTTTGGAATCCCAAGCGCTATTCCAGCAAGAACATTGCGCCAGTGAAATGAAGACGTACCTTGCTTTATTCTAATTGTCAGTACCACACTGCCTAAAATTCCAGCAATTCCAAATCCGATAGCGGAGAAGAGGGATGGAGATAAGTGTTGCAATTCGAATTTTTGCACATAATTTAAGACGAAGTCAAGAAGACCGCTACCTATAAAAAGTACAATTAACATCCACTCTGCTCCTTTTTTCTCTGAGTTGTCGTCATGCCTACTCACCAATACTACGCCTATCAGCGCCAGAACAATACCAAGGATTTTCAAAAAGGTGACGGACTCATTGTAACCAATCATCATGATAAGTACAGACATCGCCATACTCATTTTCACTGCCACCGAGGTTTTTCCAACACCGTTTTGCTGAGAGGATGTACCCATGATTAGAAACAATGAGATGAATAAGACGCCTGAAATCACTGCGAATATTGGCCAGTTGCCGTTGGACAATGCCTGATTGTTCCATTCGTGTCCATATAAAATAAAGCCAGAGGCAAACGCAGTAAAATAGTTGAAAACAATGGCTTGAAACGTATCTATTTTTCTACTTGGAAAGATCCTGAATAGGATAAAAAGGAAACTTGAACAAAGAACAGATATAACGAGTGCGATCATTTTCGATAATAATAATGAATCATGTCCTTACTGAATGAAAAACTATGATCAGGTGTTTTACCAATTATTGGTGCTTTTGTTCCATCTAAAAGTTTTGATGGTCCCACAATTACGCGCGCTTCATCCCACACATTATCAAAAATGAAATACTGAAGCGTACGACTTCCTCCTTCCACAAAAACGGAGAGAATGTTTCGTTTGTACAATTCTTCTAAGATGACTTCTGTGCTTGTTTCAGGTAATTTTACCCATTCTATATTTCCTTCGGTTCGCGATCGCAGCCGATTGAATACAATCGTAGGTGCTTCATCCGAAAAAATGTTCTTATCTATCGGAAGCTGAAGTTGACTGTCAATTATCAGCCGTGTTGGATTGTTACCACTAAACTCTCGAACAGTTAATGATGGATTATCCGTTTCAACGGCTTTTCTCCCTACGAGTATACTTTGCTCTTCGGAGCGCCATTTGTGCACCAACACTTTCGTTTCAGGTGAAGAGATCCAGTGAATTCCCTTTTCGTTGTTTGGTCGTGAAACATCTAAAAAACCATCGGGAGATTGCGCCCATTTGAGTATGACGTAAGGTCGTTTTCGCTCGTGATAGGTAATAAAACGCTTGTTCAGGTTTCTGCAAAAATGTTCTAATACGCCTGTGCTTACTTCAATCCCTGCTTTTTTCAGCCTTTCAATACCTCTACCTTTTACTTTTTCGTTTGGATCAAGGCATCCGACAACAACGCGTTTGAAGTTGTTGTCAATGATTAAGTCTGCACAAGGTGGTGTTTTTCCGTGGTGGCTACAAGGTTCAAGCGAGACATAAATGGTTGACTCACAAAGCAATGATTTGTCCTCGACGGCAAGAATGGCATTTACCTCGGCATGGGCTTTACCAAATTGTTCATGAAATCCTTCTCCAATGATTTTACCATTATGAACGATAACTGCACCGACCATAGGGTTAGGTGCGACATGACCCATTCCCAAAGTGGCCAAATCAAGACAACGTTGCATGAAAAGCTCATCCGTATTCATGTCCCAAAGATACATAAACGAATCTTCTAAATTCCGGTAAGCTGAAACAACAGAATTAATGTAAATTCGTAAAACTTGAATCTATACTATGAAAAATAAACAAGTCATTCAGCTTGTCATTGTCGCTGCATTAGGTTATTTCGTTGATATCTACGATTTAGTTCTTTTTGGCGTGGTAAAAGCAGAAAGCCTCACTCAAATTATGAAGGGTGCTTCAGCTGATCAAATAGCTAAAATGGGTAAGTTCCTATTCAATATGCAGATGCTCGGAATGCTCGTCGGAGGAATGCTTTGGGGAATTTTGGGTGATAAAAAAGGAAGATTAAAAGTGCTTTTCGGTTCAATTTTATTGTATTCGGCAGCCAACCTTGCCAATGCATTTGTAGCGGATGTCACAACTTATGCGATAATTAGAGTCATTGCAGGGATTGGACTTGCGGGTGAACTGGGTGCGGGGATCACGTTAGTTTCAGAGATGATGTCAAAGGAAAAAAGGGGGTATGGAACAATGATTATTGTAACCTTTGGTGCGTTAGGAGCAGTGGTGGCCTCTTTGGTTGGTGCAGAGGGAGAACAAGTCGGAAGCTGGTTAAGTGGTGTTTTTAATCGCCCTTTTGCCAATTGGCAGGTTGCTTATATTATTGGAGGCGCAATGGGATTTGCACTTTTATTGCTTCGTGTCGGAACGCTTGAATCAGCTTTTTTCAAAAATGTCGAACATGAATCATCGATCCGAAAAGGCGATCTAAAATTGATTTTTACTAAAAAAGCAAACCTTGTAAAATATGTGCATTGCATTTTGATTGGCATTCCGATTTGGTACATTATCGGACTGATTGTTATGAATTCTGCCGATAACTTCGGTCCATGGCTAGGTGTTGAGAATGTAGTCAATGGGAAAGCGGTAATGTACGCTTATCTTGGATTATCTTTTGGAGATTTGATTTCGGGTATCCTGAGTCAATTGCTTAAAAGCCGCAAGAAAGTTGTGCAGTTATACGTTGTTTTCACACTTTGTTTAACCATAGTGTTCCTGTTCGGTTTAAAAAATGTATCTCTGGAAACGTACTATTTTATGTGTTTTTTATTGGGCACAGGAACAGGCTATTGGGCCATTTTTGTTACCATTGCGGCCGAACAGTTTGGCACAAATATTCGTTCGACAGCCGCCAATACAATTCCAAATTTTGTAAGGGGATCGGTTAATCTCGTCACGTTGTTATTTGGGCTGCTTTTAAGTTTGGGATGTACTGATGGAATTTCAGCACTGATTGTAGGAGTAGGTTGTATGGCTATGGCGTTATGGAGTATTTCGCAGTTGACTGAAACGTTCGGTAAGGATTTAGATTATAATGAAGTACACGAAACGCTTTAAAAAAAAATGGACTGACAACTGCCAGCCCATTTCTATTCAGTAATATGAATATTTAGTGTTTCGCTAAATAATCAGCTACTCCATCAAAATTTGCTTTCATTCCTTCATCACCTTTGTGCCAGTTAGCTGGACAAACTTCACCATTTTCTTCGAAGAACTGCAATGCATCAACCATACGTAATGCTTCATCCACATTTCGACCAAGTGGGAACATGTTTACTAATTCATGCATAACAACACCTTCTTTATTGATTAAGAACAATCCGCGGTAAGCAATCATTGGTCCAGAAGCAGTCAGTTTCCCATCCATGTCGTACTCGTATTCACCAGCAAGAACACCGAAAGCTTCACTAATTGTTTTTGATGTGTCAGCCACGATTGGGTATTTCACTCCCTCAATACCACCTTTGTTTTTAGGTACTTGTAACCATCCCCAGTGAGATTCCTCTGTGTCAGTTGAACAAGCAACTACTTTTACACCACGTGCTTCAAAATCAGCTAACTTTGCTTGAAACGCATGCAATTCAGATGGACAAACGAATGTAAAATCTTTTGGATAAAAGAAAAATAATACGTGATTTTTTCCTAAATACTGATCCAATGAAAAATCGTTAACGATTTCCCCACCGTTTACGACTGCACCCGCTCTAAAAGACGGTGCTTTTTTTCCTACTAATACTCCCATTTTTATTTATTTGATTGATAGATTTTCTAATTAGGTAACAAAGTTAATGCTTTTCGGTTTTTGCAACAGGAATAAATTAATGTAAACTTATGTACATTCCTCTAGGTATTCTAAACCACTATGGCAATTGAGATTCCAATTTCTCAGGAAAAGCGATTTTTCAAGTCTTCACAAATTAAATCTGAACACCCCACATGTTGGTCAATAAATCGCTTGCTTCGTTCACTTGAGGTTACAGTAGAATTTAAGTTGTTCTCTAGCGCAATTTGCAGCGCTGTTTTTGTACTAACCGATTGAGCAATGCCTGCATGAATTGCTTCACTTGCCTCAGGGTTTCGCAAGATATTTGGACCAAAAATCAATGGAATGTAATACACCATTGGCTCCAATATATTATGCAGTTTCCCTGAAAAAGCACCACCAATATAAGCGATTTTTCCGTGAGAATAGGCACTCGTTAAATGTCCAATGGTATTCAACAAAAGAACTGGTTTTGAAGGGTCGTTTTTTTGCGTAAATCGTTGAGTCAATCCTTGAAGTTGATGTTCAATAGCGTTTAAGTGATCCTCATCGATTTCGTGTGGTGCAAGGATAAACTTATGCTGCTTGAATGTTGAAATTAATGGTAAAATTATTCGCTCATCAGCAGGCCATGAACTGCCTATTATTATCGCTTTTTCGCCAGCTAAGAATTCCTCAATACGTTCATTTTTCGAAGCTGATTTTTTGTGTTCTACTAAGCGATCGTACCGCGTGTCCCCAGTTATCTTCCATTGAGTTATGCCTATGTCCGACAAGAGCAAAGACGTTTGGGCATTCAACACATAAAAAAAATCAACTTTCCGTAATGTACTTCTAAATAATCCACCGTACCATTTGAAATAGCGCTGATTTTTTCGAAGCACCGTGTTTATTGAAACAATGGGTATTCGGTTGGATGATACTGCATCGATAAGATTAGGCCAAAACTCATACTTCACTAAAATCAAAAGTGTGGGATTGAAATGCGCAAGAAACGCTTGTATTTTTTTTGGTCGATCTATTGGTAAATAACAAGCGCCGTCAACCAATTCCCCTCTTTTTTTATAGTGTTCTAC
>CANHQC010000119.1 GCA_947462695.1 Flavobacteriales bacterium
AAAAAATAAAAGGCAAAAAACTGCGTGTAGCGCTCGCCAAGCCAGCTAATTTTTATGCAGAATAAAAAAACCGCCTCTCCTGAGACGGTTTAAAATATAATTATTCGGTCGTATAACAGATTCGTTAAATCAACAGCGAATTAGTTTAATACGTGATGAGCCAGTACTTTTTGAACGTCATACACATTCACTGACTTATTGAATTGCTTCTTTATACTTGGCTGAGCCTCACTAGAAATCCAAATTTTCAATTCAGCATCTAAGTCAAATGTCCCTGCTGTTTCAATACTAAATCTGGATATGCTTTTGTAGGTAATACTTTTATATTCGGTTTTGCTACCCGTTAATCCTTGTACATCGATAAGAATTAATCGTTTACTTGTGAAGATAAACGTATCACGAATCAATTTAAATCCTAATTCAATTTGTTCTCCATCGGTTAGTAACTGTCCGTATTTTGACGTTAATTCCTCTTGGCTAACCGCACCCGCGTTACCTATTAATGCTGAAAATAATCCCATAGTTTTAAATGTATAGTTGTTTTAAGTATGCAATTTAACGATAACCTTGTTTCTGAATTACTTCACCAATACAATTCCATCGGCTTCGAACCCCATTTCAAATTCTGGCTTGGTGATCTTAGCAATCTCTTCTTTTGACTTTCCAGCATCCTCTGCAAAATGACGCAGCATTTCAACTGATACGGTATCCATGTAAGCAACACCATGTAAAAAAGCTTTGGAACCAATTTTGGTTTCAACCGGAATGGTGAAATGATCTTTGAAACGAACCATAAATGTTTCGCCGTCTCCTTTGTCCACATTGACCCAACAACCAGCAGCCTGACAAACCTCTTCTATCGGGGCAAAAATCGTAAATTCCGTATCTTCAGATTTACCTTTATAGGCCTGCAACATTTCTTCTACAGTAATTGCTTTTGACGTGTCAACCTGAACCGGACCGTATGCTTTTCCTAGTTTAAAAACTTCTTTTTTTTCAGCTGAATTATCAGCTCCTCCGCAAGCGACTAACAATGCAATGAATGCAGAAAATGTAAAAATGTGTAATTTCATGGTGCTAAATTTTGCGCAAAGATCAGCATTGTTTCGAAATAACTTCAAAACATAACTCAATTATCTTTTAAAAAGGGTTGTTTATTTTAGGTAAAGAGTGTTGAATTCCTCAATAGAAAGTTCTTTCGATCCAACCACTACTCGTTCGATTCCATTTGCAGTTAAAAAACGCATAACCACCATGCGTGAACGCACATCATTTTGAGTTAATTTGAGGCTTACCTTGTTCGCGCCTTCAGAAACATTCACCGAAAAGTACTGTTCGTAATAGCTTCCAACTTTAGTAATTTCTTCTTTTCCCAATTCTTCAGGAAATGTAAAGTTATATAACCCTGTTGACACACCTTCTTGAATTGCTTTTTCAGAAGCTACAGTAGCCGTTTTTTGCGCACTCAACGCAAATCCAGAAAGAAGGAAAAAAGTTGCTAAAATTACTCGCATGGTATACTTTTAAAGTTACTAATTAACCACCCTAAGATAAAGTTAATTTTTACAACCTTTGCAATCATGGCAAATCTTTTATCGAATTACCATAAAAATACTATTGAAGCAGGATGCGATGAGGCTGGTAGAGGATGCTTGGCTGGACCAGTTGTTGCAGCTGCCGTCATATTACCTAATGATTTTCATCATCCGCTGTTGGACGATTCAAAAAAATTGACCGAAAAACAGCGCGACATGCTTCGGCCGGTTATAGAATCTGAAGCCATTTCATTTGCCGTTTCATTCATAAGTCCGCAAGAAATAGATAAAATAAACATACTGAATGCCAGTATTTTGGGCATGCATAAGGCTGTAGATCAACTTACGACTCGTCCGGAACTGCTGCTTATCGATGGGAATCGATTTAAACCCTATGATAACATAGAGCACGTGTGCATAATCAAAGGAGACGGGAAATTCAAAAGCATTGCTGCCGCATCTGTTCTTGCAAAAACGTATCGCGATGAATACATGATGGAACTTCATACTGAATTCCCTGCTTATAATTGGAAGAAAAATAAAGGCTACCCTACCAAAGACCACAGGGAAGCGATCCAATTGAATGGTGAAACCCCACATCATCGGCTAACTTTTCGTTTACTAAGCGAGTCTCAGTTAACATTGTTCGATTAAACACTGTATTGTTCATTAGTTCACTGCTGACTCATCCAATACCCCTTATCGAATCGGTATTTTTGAAAAAAAATGGCCGTTATGTTCAAACGATTACTTGCAATAGTATTCTCACTTCTCTGCCTCGGTTGGCTCGGTTTTGTAGCCCTCGATTTAGTCGAACGAAAAACAGATTTTGATCCTTCGACGGTCTTTGGACTTGAAGACGGTAAACTCCTGGTAATCAATCGCAAATCAGAAGCAGATGCCTCATTGATTTCATTCTCTAGTCTTTCAAAAAACAACGAATTACTCCAAGCCATACTTCCATTTTTAGATGAAAAAGACCAACTTATTATAAGTGCTCAACGAAAAAACATCCTGATTACCTCCCGATTTCCGTGGACGTCGAAACGAATTAAGGCACTCTTTGAACGTGGCGGCATCGAATTAAAAACAAAAGGTATTCGGAATTTTGAGGCACTTGGAATGCTCGTGAGTTTTCACAAAAAACGACTTTACCTGCGACAACCCAATCTTGAAACAACGTTAGTGAATGGTTGGAATGCGTTTGACAAACAATCCAGTGCCTGCTTGATCGAATTTTCTGAAGGAAAATCACTCATCAAAGACATCTATTTCAGAGCCAATAATAAGATCGAATTTCACTCGAAGGTTGCGGGATCAATCGTTGGTTCTCAAGTCAATGACCAACAATTATTCGCCGGAATTCTGCCGCGATCGTTGCGGAATTATCATTTCCTTGAAAAAAAATATGCCTTATCTACCGACCCTGTTTTCAAAATAAGTCCAATGGCGAAATGGGTCGATCATGGAATCGTTTCGTTTGAATACAAGGGCCAAAAGGTAATGGTGAGTGATTACAAATCTGGACAAGATCCCATTCAACTTTTATATGATGAAAAACAACTACAATCTGAACCCAGTGACCATGACTACTTTGAAAGTCTGCGTTTAACCAGTGATTGGAATGATGGAAAACCATCTAACTGCTATGTTTACGTGGTAAATGACTTCGTTATTATGAGCGAAGATGAAGCTGTGTGTATTGATATTTTAACACAACATAAACTAGGCACTACCATTTCTTCCGATCAGTATACATCTGAAAGAATCTATTCTGAATTACCGGCGACTGTATCAGAGCGCGTGGTGAATTGGCAAGCAAAATACACCAAAAGTATTTACCGCGGAAACATTCTTGAAACCCATATTCTTGTAAAACCAGTCGATCAAACACAAGAGAGCATTGCTGAAGAAGGAACATTAACCATACAAGTCGTTGCAAAAATTAAGGACTTTATCAGTTTTGATGGCAAAGGCAATGCAGCTGTTTTAACCGCAACAGGAGAATTGATTTATTACGTCAACGGGAAGACAGCATGGATGAAAAACCTTGGCAGCAAATCGGTTGGCAAACTTGTTTACCTTGAATCACTGCAATTCCTTGTTGCTACATGCCGCAATTCTATTCATGTATTGGACAAACAGGGTAATTATGTTTTGGGTGGAACAATAGCACTTAATTCAGTGCCTCAGGCAGAGGCAACGGCGATTGAATTTAGGAACCGACTTTACTTTTTCTATCCGGATGAACGCGGCAATCTTGTCATTATCAATTCACGAAGACAAATTCAAGGAATTGTGCCTACCGGCCTGGATAAAGTTAACGGACCCGTGGAAGCCTGGATAAATCAAAACAAGTTGTTTGCTGGGATTTACAACCAACAAACCTTTAAGATGATTGATGTTGAGCGGAGAAATGAGTTCCGATCATTTCAAGTCCCTTCCGGAAGTTTGGCGATCTCTTCTAACGAACAATTCGGGTTATTTGTCAATGAGCCTAGCGGAATTTCTTTTATCGATCAAAAGGGAAATCGATTGGCCGTCACGCCTCCTTTTTCAGGGAAACTGTTTAGATCGTCTTCCGGAAAAACGCAGCAGTTCATAATCTGCTCCAGAGGAAATCAACTTCAGGTATATGACCCAACAGGTTATACACTAGGTAATTTCCAAATTCCTACTCAATCCATTGAATCCATTGAAGCTGTCCAGCTTGATGGCAGGACCTTCGTCATCATAGTGGATGGTCTAGAGAATAATGTATATTTGTACAACGTCAACGGTAGCTCCGTAATTAAAAAGGCAATTGAAGGAAGTCAAAAAGCAATGATCTCACGAAAAGAGGGCAAATTGGTTCTGACTTCAGTTGTCGATAATTACCTCGTTCAATATGATGTAAACCGCTAATATTTTATCAAATGAAACACATCTACAGTATACTACTTTTAGTATTTACACTAACATTCACTTCCCTTAATGCTCAAAATTACTTAGGAATCTACGGTAGTAACTACAGTGGTGTTATGGGGACTGATATCCAACCTGCCAGCTTTGTTGATAGTCGCTTCGTCGTTGATATCAATCTCGCCAGTTTTAATTTCGGTGCTTGGACGAATGCGTTAAGTTTCGACACGAAGGATATGCCAAAGTGGTGGACAAAATCTTTTTTAGATTCGAATTACAGCGCATGGATGGATCCAGATTCTACGTTTTTTGATCGCTACATTACCCGTAATTATGGCCCTGACACAAAGAAAACCATTGGTTTTTACAATAACATTCAAGTTGACGTGCTCAATTTCATGTTTCACATTAAGCCAACTATCGCAATTGGTGCAGCTGTGAAGTTTAGATCGATTACAAATATTGATGATGTCGATCCAAAACTTGCATTTCTAGGAGAAAATAGCTTGGATTACCCAGCACTTTGGAACCAACAGTTCAACGAGGAATTGCTCAATATGAATCACCTATCTTGGATGGAATATGGATTTATTTATTCCCAAGTATTGAAAGATGGTGGAGAACATTTCATGAAAATTGGTGGTAAAGCGAAGTTGGTTTCCGGATACAGCGCTGCTTATTTTCACACGAAAAATTTTGATTACAACCTCTACAATGAGGACACCTCTCAGTACTTAGCGGGTGATTTTTCGTATGGATATTCCACAGGTCTTTTATCGGGAGAAGAACAAATTAAAGCTGCCTCTAAAATGGGGTTTGGTCTAGACTTAGGTTTTGTTTACGAATGGCGTCCTGATTGGAAAAAGTACAAATACGATATGGACGGAGAAACTGATTTATGGCGAAGAGATCAGGAGAAATACACACTGCGTACGGGGATTTCCATTCTCGATATTGGAGGAATGAAATTTACAAAGGGTGGATTAAGTCGCGACTTTTCTGTGAATACTTCGAACTTATTCGATTTACAAGTCTTCAATTCTGCCGGAAGCTTAGCTGAAGTTGACGGTGTGATTGATTCACTTGTTAACAATCCAACTACAGGATGGAAAGAAAACGAAGAAGTCGGAAGCACGTTCTTCATGAACCTACCTACAGCGTTGAGTTTACAAGCGGACTACCACATTTGGAAATGGTTTTATGTGAATGCTACCGGAATGATTAGTCTGCAATCACGTAAAAACCCAAATCAAGTAAGGGTGCCAAATCAATTTACCTTGACACCAAGCTTCGATCATGCGTGGTTCGGTTTACATGTTCCGTTGTCCTACAATAAGTACAGTGGATTTAAAGCAGGAATTGGCGCGCGACTCGGACCATTAACGGTTGGAGTGAACGACCTAGGCTTTTTATTCGCCACAGGTAAAAAAATCAATGGAGCAGCAATTTACGCCGGACTTCGTGTACCGATACTTTATGGGGCACCAGAAGATGCGGATGGAGATAAAGTTTCGGATGAGAAAGACGATTGTATGTTGGAACAAGGTGTTTGGGCGTTCCGAGGTTGTCCTGACACTGATGGAGATGGAATTAAGGACAGTGACGACCAATGTCCACAAGATCCAGGTTTAAAAGAATACCAAGGATGTCCGGATAAAGATGGCGATAAGATCATTGATCGAAATGATGACTGTCCTGATGTTGCTGGATTACCTCAATTTAAAGGATGTCCAGATCGCGATAACGACAGTATAATTGATACCAAGGATGACTGTCCTGATGTTGCTGGATTAAAGGAATTTAATGGTTGTCCAGATAAAGATGGCGACGGGATTAAAGATGAGGACGATGCATGTCCAGACAATCCTGGTCCGCTTGTCAATCAAGGATGTCCAGACACAGACAAAGATGGTATTTTCGATTTCTTAGACAACTGTCCAGAGCAATATGGACCGAAAGAAAACAAAGGCTGTCCATGGCCAGATACGGATAAAGATGGGTTATTGGATAAAGATGACGATTGCCCTAATCTTGCTGGACCGATTCAGAACAAAGGTTGTCCATATCAGGATACCGACAAAGATGGTGTCTT
>CANHQC010000120.1 GCA_947462695.1 Flavobacteriales bacterium
TAATCCACCGTTTTGACTTTTTACAGAGCTTTTAAAAACAGAATTTAGCTGAAATATGAATCGATTCCGGGTATGATTCAATTGTGCACCAACTTCATTGAAGGCATATTGACCATTTCGCATAAATGAATTTGATCGCAGTTGATTGAAGTGAACATTCAATAAGGTGTGCTTTCCAAAAAACTGCTCATAACGAGCCTTGACTCCTTGCGTACCTTTTGAACCAAATGTATAGGCAAAACCGATATGTGGAAGTGCACTAAATTTCATATTTGAAAATGAAACTTCTTCTCCCTCAAAACGGCCATTTGAATACCGTATAAACAAATCATTTGGTAGACCGAGTTGAAACCCGGGATAACCACCTGGTAACGTGGTAAGATTTGGAAATAAATAAAGATCAACACTGTCCAACTCACCCCCGCTTCTAGAGGTTAAGCGCAACGTGTCTCGATCGGCAATTGTCTTTAGATCCTGAGCATAGAATGGCAATACAGCAAAAACAGTTAGAAAAACTAGAACGAATCGAATTGAAGCAAGCATAATCAAATGTAAACAAAAAAAGGGGCTAGTGAGCCCCTGAATATTGTCGAAAGAAAGATTATAATTTATTAATCTTCAACTGAAGACCTGATTTTAAATTGGCTGCTTTATTCTTGTGAATAACGTTATTCTTAGCCAATTTATCAAGCATAGCTACAACCTGCGGAAGTAACGTCTCAGCTTCATTTTTTTCGCTCAATGAACGCAATTTTCTTACCGCATTACGTGTTGTTTTATGCTGGTATTTGTTTCGTAAACGTTTTGCGTCGTTTGAACGGATACGCTTTTGTGCTGACTTATGGTTTGCCATTATCTGTTATATTATGTTTTTATTGCAGCCCATAGGAGAATCGAACTCCTGTTTCAAGGATGAAAACCTTGCGTCCTAACCACTAGACGAATGGGCCAAGTTAAACTCTTGGCAGCCCATAGGAGAATCGAACTCCTGTTTCAAGGATGAAAACCTTGCGTCCTAACCACTAGACGAATGGGCCAAATGTCAATTTCCCGTAAATTTTGGGAGTGCAAATATAATTTGAAAATCTGTAACAGCAAAGGTGATGAATGATTTTTTTAAAAAATATCGTTCTCATCAGACTTCATCTTGAACCCTAGTCGCTTACCGGTTTGCATTTGTAAGTTATTGCTCATTATTTGTGATTCACCGACTGTCATTTCAGATACATAATCAAATGGTGGAACGAGCAAATCAAACTCAATCGCAAAAACAAAAGCCATTTGAACAACCAGTTTAATCGCATCATCATTCAGCTGCATATTGGCCATATCTCGAAACAAATAACCTAACTGACCTTTTCCTTCAATCATGAAATGGCCATCCTTATTGAAAAAAATACGGCCGATTAAGTAGCCCATGTCGTTCGTTCTGTTCTGAACAAATGATTGCGCGAGAAAGTTGTAAATGTACAGCACGCCAAAATAACCTCGACTGTCGTCCTCTTTAAAGTAATGAGTACCCCAGAGCGGGTTGTCGTCAGGCATACGGAATACATTATTGTGTTGATGAAAGACAAGCACATCACTTCCAATGTAAACGTGCTTTTCAAAGACCCCTATTTCCTTAGTAAACAGCCTGATCCTTTCATCTTTAATATGTTTCTTAAGTGACTCAATTTCAGCATCAATCGTTTTTTTAAACAATTCAAAAAAACGGGTCGCATCTGAAGCAATGTTTTGTTTCAGCGCTGCTTTGTTTTTTAACAAGTCAAGGATGACTTGATGATTTTGCTCTATTTTACTACTCATTTAGTATGCTTTAGCCATGACTACTCTATACATTGAAGGCTTTCCGGTTACCATGCATACACCATTTTCTTGTTCTGCATCAAGTTCAATACAACGGATGGTTGCTTGAGTCTCTTCCTTAATAAGCGCTTCGGTTTCTTTCGTCCCATCCCAATGCGCGAGGAAAAAGCCACCACCATCAATTTTCGCTTTAAATTCCTCGTAAGAATCAACTCTTTGCGTGTTTTCAAATTGACGTTTCTTTGCGCGATCTAATAAGTTAGTCTGAATTTCATTTAGCAATTGCTCGATGTAATCCTCTACTCCTTCAAAATCAATAACCGACTTTTCTTTCGTGTCGCGTCTTGCAATTTCAACCTTACCGTTTTCTAAATCTCGAGGCCCCATTGCTAATCGAACTGGAACTCCTTTGGATTCATACTCTGCGAATTTCCAGCCTGGTCGCTTGTTGTCGTCCTTATCGTACTTAAATGAAATACCTTTAACTTTAAGTTGTTGTCCTAATTCAGCCATTTTAAGACTAATCTGTTCCAACTCACTTTCCGTTTTGTAAATGGGTACGGCGACAACTTGGATCGGTGCTAATTTCGGCGGAAGTACAAGTCCTTCATCATCCGAATGGGTCATAATTAAGGCACCCATTAAGCGGGTAGAAACACCCCATGAAGTAGCCCATACATACTCAAGCTTGCCTTCCTTGTCTGCATATTTTACATCAAATGCTTTTGCGAAATTTTGTCCAAGGAAATGAGATGTGCCAGCTTGTAATGCTTTTCCATCTTGCATCATAGCTTCAATGCAATAGGTGTCTTCAGCTCCTGCAAAACGCTCACTTTCCGTCTTTCTTCCCTTCAATACAGGCATAGCCATACACGTCTCTGCAAACTCTGCATAGACATCCAACATTTGCTCTGCCTCTTGAATTGCCTCACCCTTTGTTGCATGAGCTGTATGCCCTTCTTGCCACAAGAACTCTGCCGTTCGCAAAAACAAGCGCGTACGCATTTCCCACCTGACCACATTCGCCCACTGGTTTATCAAAATAGGTAAATCACGGTAAGATTGAATCCAATTCTTGTACGAATTCCAAATGATTGTCTCAGAAGTCGGACGAACAATCAACTCCTCCTCTAACTTGGCTGCTGGATCCACAATTATACCGCTTCCATCCTCCGCATTTTTCAATCGATAGTGAGTTACCACGGCACATTCTTTAGCAAAGCCTTCCACGTGACTGGCTTCTTTGCTTAAATAGGACTTAGGAATAAACAGCGGGAAATAGGCGTTTGAATGCCCGGTCTCCTTAAATCGACGATCCAACTCATCTTTCATTTTCTCCCAAATCGCATAGCCGTATGGTTTTATCACCATACAACCACGAACATCTGAATGTTCAGCCAAATCAGCTTTATAAACTAACTCATTGTACCATTTTGAATAATCTTCTGCGCGCGTTGTGTTTTTCTGTGCCATATTTTTTTTAACAATCTTTTTGCCTAATTTGGACTAAACTGAATAACAAAGGTAGGAATTAATGCTTATTTTTAGAAGACTTTACATTTGACGATATGAACAGCAATCTTTCTTCCTTACCAGCTCTAAACTCCTTATCCTCTTCCCTGTTCTTAATTTCATTTCCCTCTATATTTCTCTTCGTACTGCTTTCAGGCTGCGCCTCTTACCCGTCTTCTTTCGATGATGATGTCTATGTAATCGGTTCTGGGAATCTACCACTCGGTGAAGCAATGACTGATGAAACAAGCTACGCACATTACCGTGACAGCCGAAGAAATAATGAAGATTGGGATTATTTTGATGATCGAGGTGTTTTTTATCAACCACCATTTCCAGGGTATTCACCGTTTTACACAATGTCTTTTTATCCAGCTTGGAACAATTGGAATTACCATTATAGCAATCCTTGGAATTATGGATATGGTTGGGATATGTACTATACAGCTGGCTGGAACCCTTATTATGGGATGTACATGCCTTACTCTGTTTGGTGTTACCCGTATGGATTAGGTTATGGAGGTTTTAATTCTCCTTATTTTTTTGGTACACATCCTTCAACATCTGGCTCGCCCTCACAACCTTCAACAGCATTCGTCAATCACCATTCCGGTCCTCGAGGATCTTGGGTAAGCACTGTTAACCCGGTTAATCGTCCGCAGTCAACACAAGCAATGCTGAAAAATGTTTCTCAAGATCCAGTCAGACAAAGGAGTACTGTTCCCAGAACTCGCGAAGTGAATGTGGGAAATGTAACAATCGTTCGCACAGCTAACAGGCCGGTCCGATCACCGCTTATACATAGTGAGCAACGAACTAGAAATAATGGAAACATTGATATCCGAACAACGCGTCAAGTAGACTATAATCGCTATCCGCAGCGCGTTCCTTCATCCACCTATGACCGACCTGTTCGTTATGAGAGAAGTGGAAACACTCCTGCCAATCGACCAATGCCCGCAAACAGACCTTCTCGTCCTAACCCAACTCCAGGTAGACGATTATGAAATTGATTCAAACGTTTTTATTCCTGTTTTCCTTGAGCTCAATTCCAATTTTATGTGCTCAAAATGAAACAGATTTGTTCCGTTATTCCAAAAATTACCTTGGTGGATCGGCGCGTTTTGAAGCCATGGCAGGTTCATTTGGTGCATTAGGTGCCGATATATCTTCTTTTCAAGTTAACCCTGCAGGATATGGTCGTTTCTCTCATTCTTCTGTTGGATTTGGAATCTATGGCGGGAGCCAATCAACTCGTGCAATTTTTAACACCAAACAAGCCGAACGAAGCCAAGGACAAGTAGCACCTAGCACTCTTGGATTGGTCATAACAAATGACGTTTCTGATAAAGGCAACGGGTTTCTTTTCAATCAATTTTCTTTCGGATACCAACAAATAGATCAATTCTCGCGAACGCTTTCATATAGTGGGCAACAATTCAGCTCACTTCTGGATGGATTTGTAGATGCAGCGCAAGGATTAAATGAAGAGGAATTAAACTGGTATTTACCATTCAGTAGTGATCTAGCGTATAAGACGCATTTAATGTCATTTGATCCAATACAAGGGGCCTATGTGTCAGAACTGAATGCTGGCGATTTAATCCATAACCGCACGGTAAACTATTCAGGAGGAACTGGAGAGCTATACGGGGCATTTAGCACAAATTACCTGAACAAGTTGTATATCGGGATAAAAGGTGGGTTGAGAATTAACCGATACAATGAAGAATTCATGCACACAGAACAACTTGTTGACACCTCAAATACGGATTTAAGATCATTTGACTATACTTATTTCCTAAACACTAGAGGTACAGGAGGTAATTTTTCCATTGGAGCGGTATATTTAGTGTCCGAACGATTAAGAACGGGATTAGCGGTTCATTCGCCAACTTTTTATGAATTAAAGGACAATTGGGGAAGCAACATGAAAGGGTATTTTGTTGATTCAACCTCTCAGCTCAATGAAATTGAACAGCCTACAGGTGAATACAAATACAAACTTCGCACGCCAACCAAAATAACAGCCTCTTTAGCGTATATATTTGGAACGAAAGGTTGTGTTAACGTTGATGTCGATTACATAGATTACCGTCATGCTCATTTTAGGTCAACATCTGATATAAACTACGCGAGTTATTCCTACGAATCAGAGAACCTTTTCGCGAAAGAAGTATTTAGAAATACGGTAAATATTCGCATTGGTGGAGAGTATCTTGTAAACAATCATTTTATTGTTCGCGTGGGACTTGCACGATACGGGAAAGCCTTTACAAATGAGCAAGAAGCTGAGCTAACCGCTGACTGGATAACTTCTTGTGGATTTGGCATCAGAATTCGAAACGCATCAATTGACATGAGTTACCGCAGGCTTATTCAAACAAGAAATTATTATGCTTTTTCAGGCAGTACAACAGAAACAAATGATCAAAACCACCGAATAACGTTAAGCTTGAATTTTCTCTTTTAGCATGCTTACAACGGATTGATCAAAAGGAATCTTGTAAATTTTACTATTCACCCAAGAAATAATATCAAAATACTCCATTACGACTTGCTCGTTAGGATCCTTCATGATTTCCAATAGCTCATCTCTCAAGCGTTCATAAATTAAAATTCGATCTGTATTGGTATAGGTCTTCAGTAATTTTCGAAAATGAAAGAGCACAGAATTCTCGACTTTGTGTGCGCGCTCATGTTTACCAAGGTAGCGGTTCGTCGATTTAATTAAATAGTCAATGAAATCATCTGAATTAATCTCCGTATGGATTACGAGATTAAATAACCGGGCAAAGGCATAAATATCCCTTCTTAATTTTGTTTCATTGTCATTTAACACGATGTTCAAATACGATAACGCTTTTTTATACTCACCTAACCCGAAATAGCTATATGCTTTATTGTAAGTAAAAAGAATCTCTTGCTCTTTATTGATCTTCTCCCCAAAATAACGTTGCTTACTCTCTATTTCAGTAATAAGTTGAACACTTTGCTGAAACTTGCCCATTGTGTGAAGTAAACGAAGCTCTAAATTGTAGGATGAAGTAAATATCCGCACTTCCATGTCGGTTGAATTAAACCCTTTTAATTCTTTAAGCTTCCTCATGTCACGAATGAGCTGCTCGGCCTGGTTGAATTCATTGCGTTCA
>CANHQC010000121.1 GCA_947462695.1 Flavobacteriales bacterium
GATCAATGGAAGTCCACCCGATGGCTGAACGGTTAACGTACCGGTGTAACAGTCTTGCGCACTTGTATAGGTCAATTCAGGTAAATATTGAATAGTGTAAACCTGTCCTGTTTCATAACAAGGCATCGATGTATTTACATAACTGTAGAAATTATCCGACATCGAATACATCGTTATCGGCATCAAATAAATCGTATTGTTTGCAAACGTTCCTGGAGGAAATGAACTGATAAAGGATAGGTCGTTTACATCCCCCGTATTAATGTCACTTACAATACCTATAAAACAAGGGTCTTGCGTAATACTATCTAAGGGTGATGGAACTAAAGCTATACTTGGAGGACAACTATACAACAACCAAGATAAACCTGGATCGTAAGGAGGTCCCGGCGGATTTGTTGCGATTGCTGGAGGAGTAAAATTGCTATTGCTATTGATTGTAAAAGCATCTCCGTAACACAACGTCAGCGCTGTTGAAGACGTATTGACCCCGTTCACACTTGCCGTAAATGTCCCAATATCAGCTGAACAAAGACATGATGCTGGTGAAGTAGAATTAACAGACAAGGTACAATTCGGATCACTAGAAAACGAAACGGTAACTGTTAATGGCGTGCCGTCTGAAGGGATATTCGCAACGTTAAAATTGTACACCTGATTATTTACAAAAGGGGGATTGAAGGTTTGCGTGTAGGTTCCGGATCCGTTCGTAACTTGCACAGAAACGGTGCCCGATGTTGGGCTGTCATCGTACGTAAATGTTCCGGTTACTGCAAACGTGTTATTTGGCTGACATGTTCCGATTGTTGCATTCAATGAAGTCATTATACAATCCGGAACGATCGAACAATCTGTTCCGCCAGCGCCACCCGTTTGCGTTAACGTGATGTTTTGCGCAGTTCCGGCAAAATTCGCAATTACAAGCACGTATACTTGACCAACTTGAGCGCCAGGAATACTGACAAATTCCGTTGCTGAAGGGGAGATTCCACAATCTATTACGACATCACTTCCTGGAGCATTTCCAAGATTTCCGCAATTGGAAATGGCATTAGCGACACTTGTATATGGCCCCCAAAGTACAAAATCAATATCTGCCGGTGCGGACAAGGTCATGTCGATGTTTCCAGCGATATCCACTTCAATGTAATACCACGACGGATTTGGACCGGTCCACATACACCCATAATTGTTCGTTGGGTAAGCGTTGACAATATTTACGCCACCGGTATTTGCTACGAAACTTAATCCGAGATCAGTACAGATTGGCGTCATACCTTGGCAGGTGGTTCCTCCAATTTGCGCAGTTGAGAATCCGCTATACAACAGTGCTATGAGCCAAATGAACCGTTTCATTTCTTGACCTCGTTAAGTAAAGCGTTAAGCTCATCGCGCCGTTTAATCAACTCTTTTTCTGTGGCTAACATTTGTTCGAACCAACCATTTTCGTTTGCTTCGACGATGCGTTCAGCGGCTGAATTAATCCATACCCGTTTCGTTTCTATCGCTTTAAGGTGATCATTAAGTTGATTGATTGAAAGCTGGATTTCTTCTTGACTAAGCTGATTGCCTGCCTGAATTTGGTTTGATTGAATAGTTGTATGAATGTTTCTCTGAACAGCTGAGTTATTCAATCTTTGCTGCTTTTCTTGCGAATAACATGCAGAGGTAAACATAAGGAAACATAGAAAAATGACTCCATGAAACCTTGAAGACTCAAATAGTTGACTAAATTTTTGATTACAAAATTGCATTGCAAAAGCTGTTAACACGGTAATAAGACTTTTATTCAGTTATTTAGTTGCCTAAAGAAAGCGAAAATAAAAGAATAAGTCAAGGAATGGGCAGAGGAATTTTAGGGATCTCTCAGATCTCCTCTTCCTCCGTCAACTTATCACCGCGCAATTCCCTGTATCTCTTTCTGGCTTCGATACCGAACAAGCTGCCTTTGTATTCGAACAGGATTTTCTTATAGAATTCTGCCGCTTTTTCAGGATCGTTAAGTTGGAACTGATGCATATCGCCCAACTGAAAAAGGGCGTCATCAGCTAAAATATCGGTGCCGTGGTATTTTAATAATTCTTCGAGGTAAGCGATTGCCTTGGTCCACTCTCCTTGAAGTTGCATGGCTTTTGATTTACGCAGTAGAATCTCATCGCCTAAACTGTGGTATGGATAAGTAGTTATAATGCTGTCAAACAAACTAAATGCTTCGGTATACTGGTGTTGCTCGATGAGTAAATCTGCTTTAGCAAACCAATTCATCGCCTGGTAATTGCTATCCAAACCAAAATTATCGGTGATAAGAAGAGAAAGGTTGATCGCATCATTCGAAATCAACTTCGAGGTGGATTCTTTTAATACGCTTAACTGCGATTGGGCAAAGTCAAATTCTCCGTCATAATAATAAATACGGGCATTTTTAAATTTTGCTTCAAATCCGATGGGCTCAAATTTAAAATCGGATTCAATCTGTAAATACAACAACGAAGCTTCCCAAATATCGCCGTGAAGCACATGTATATCAGCTAGTTGCATTTTGACTTCAGCTTTTTGTATATCGGTTAGCCCTGCAATATTTAGCGCATCATTCAGAAGGAGAATTGCTGAATCTGCTTTGTCACCGTAAAAGGCCATGATGTGGCCCATTTCAATCAATAATTCAATGGCTTGGCGTTTTTTTCCAATGCGTTTAATTACTTGATTGTACTCTGCTAAAGTGGCATTGAGTTCGATAGTACTGTAATTGCGATTCGTTGTAACTTCTAGGAAGCGTACGTTGAGCAATGCATTTTCAGCAACGTAGTAATTCGGTAGACTTTCACCTAGATTTTTGACATATTGATACGCTTTGCGAGCGATATCATACATGCGATTTTCAACGCAAATCTTGCCCAATTCCATCACCCGACTTCCGGTTTGCTCGGTGCGTTTGTCTAAGGCCTGTGCTTGGGATAATGCTGCGGAGAAGTTGCGTTTTTGGATAAATAACCAAATAAGCATTTCGTTGTACACAAAGGAGTCTGGTCTTTTTTGGATACGCTCCAGTAATGACGTCCGGACGATTTCGTAGGTTTTTTCATCTGCTTCTGCAAAATCAATTTGCCTGGAGAGAATGGTTTGAACGGTTTGCAAATAACCCATGGAATAATCGAGTACATCCAAGTATTCGGCAATCATTTTATCTGTTTCTCCAAGCGCACCGTACAATTCAGCAAACTGAAAATGCAAGGGATACGACCCTTTTAATAATTTTCTACCTTTTTCAATGGCTTGAAGTGCGAGGTCATTTTTCCCCTTTGATCGAAAGGCATTGAATACAGAAATGACGGAATTGGCATCTGGACGGATATCATCAATCATTTCTTTGTAAATCTTTTGAGCTTTTTCAGGTTCTTTGTTCTCCTCAAGAAATTGGGCGTAAAGAACGTTGTATTCCAAATCGGACTTATTAGCATTCAGTTGCTTTTTCAGTACTCTTTCAGCCTCCTTTAATTGATTGGTCTGTGTCAAGCATTCGAAATACCGATTGAAATTGATTTTAGATGGATCCTTTTCAAACAGTTTGCCGTAGTACATGGATGCCTTTTCAAAATCTCCGGCATTGTAATAATACGTCGCTAATTGTTGATCGCTCTCCTGACTGAAGGAAATCGCTGCATGTGCAACAAATAGTAAAAAGATCAGCCAGCGCATAAGAGGGTACTATCTAGGATGTTTTTTGTTGTAAATCTCGGCTTGTTCGCGCGAAAATGAATCAAGGTACGGATGCAATTCATGAAATGTTTTCATTGTTTTGTTCTTCTCCTTTTTGTACGAATCAAAAACAGTTTTCAGTTGGTCGAGTTTAGTTTGTTCATGAAGCAAATAGGCATTGTATTCATTTCGTTTACCATTTCCATTTTCGATGTCACTCGTGAGATTCGTTAACTGTTCTCGTTGGTCTTTGATACCCTGAGTTAATGTGGAGTAACTTCTTCCCAAAGGACTAAGACTGCGTCGCATCAATTTGTACGCATTCATTTTTTTGCCGAGTTCCAAATTGATTGTGTCCGAATCGTAATAGTTTTTGATTCGCAACTCGACTGAATTTGTCGCCACTGTAAGAGCTGCAATCGTATCGATTTCATTTCGTTTTACCTCGGTTTCTAAACTATCCAATGTGCCTCGCATGGTGGCAATTGACTTTAATTGGTCTGATTTTTCCAAATCTGAACAACCGAAAAGCAGGACAATCGAACAAACAAATACACCAAAAACCCTCATGATTTTCTATTTTTAGTAAATCTACAACTTGAACGACTCGAACCGAGCACCGTTGTCAATTTTTAACACAATTCAATCAAATAAAATCAAAACCTGTGTACGGACGCAATGCATCTGGAATACGAATGCCTTCAGGTGTCTGATGGTTTTCAAGCAACGCCGCTACAATACGAGGAAGTGCAAGAGCCGATCCATTCAGCGTATGGCACAACTGGCTTTTTTTGTCTTCTCCTTTAAATCGAAGCTTTAATCGATTGGCCTGGAAGGTGTCGAAACGTGAACACGAACTGACTTCTAACCATTTTTCTTGCGCAGCTGAATACACTTCAAAATCGTAGGTAAGGGCGGAAGCAAATCCGGTATCTCCGCCACACAAGCGCAGGATTCTGTATTGAAGTTCAAGTTTATCCAAAAGTCCTTTGACATGATCCAACATTTCTCCCAATGCGTTGGCTGTATTTCTTGGGTGTTCGATTCGAACGATTTCCACTTTATCAAATTGGTGCAATCGGTTCAACCCGCGAACATCTTTGCCGTATGAACCGGCCTCTCTCCTAAAACACGGTGTATACCCGGTCAATTTAATCGAGAACTCTTCATTCGGTAAAATGACATCGCGGTAGATATTTGTCAACGGCACCTCTGCAGTCGGAATGAGGTAAAAGTCGTCTACAGTACAATGATACATTTGGCCTTCCTTGTCTGGAAGCTGCCCTGTGCCGTATCCACTCGCTTCATTAACAACCAAAGGCGGAATAAATTCTTCGTACCCAGCTTTATCTGCTTCATCAAGGAAAAAGGCAATAAGTGCGCGTTGAAGTTTTGCTCCTTTACCGCGATAAAATGGGAAACCTGCACCGGTCACTTTTACACCTAATTCAAAATCAATTAATTCGTGTTTTTTTGCAATATCCCAATGCGCCTGTGGTTCAAAGTCAAACGTGTGTGTTCGGTTGGATTCGAATACAACCTCATTATCCGTTTCATTTTTACCAGCCTTCACCTCTTCATTTGGAACGTTTGGCAGCGTATAAAGCAGCTGAGTAATTTCTTTCTCGAAGGATTCAACATCTTGTTTTAAGGAGTTTTCCGTTGCTTTTAATTCGCTGGTTTGTGTTTTTGCAGCTTCCGCTTCACTCGCTTTTCCTTCTTTGAACAGTTGTCCAATTTCTTTGGCTAGTTTGTTCAGTTCTGCCGCAATCGATTCCAATTCAGTTTTCGCTGCACGCCATGAAGCGTCTTTTTCAATGAGTTGATCCAACGTTGTTGTTGCATCGATGTTGCGTTTTTTCAGCCCTTCAATGATGGCTTCTTTTTCGTTACGAATTCTTCCGATTTCTAACATGAGGTGCGAATTTTAGGCGAATTTAATCAATTCAACTGATTCAATAATCTGAATAATGTATGCGTTAAGCGGGTAACATAAAAAAAGGCGAACCGAAGCTCGCCTTTGTAAATGAAATACCGATTTCTTAAGCTTCTGCTGCTGCGAAAGGAACAACTGAAACAAATGAACGATTATCTTTTTTCTTACGAAAACTTACCAATCCATCTGAAAGAGCATAAAGTGTATGGTCTTTACCAATACCTACATTCTCTCCTGGATGATGTTTAGTGCCTCGTTGACGAACGATGATGTTACCAGCAATTGCTGCTTGACCACCATAAATCTTTACTCCTAGTCGTTTACTTGCTGATTCACGACCGTTTTTCGAACTACCGACTCCTTTTTTGTGTGCCATCTTTCTAAAAGTTTAAGTTTCCTTGGAAACGTAAAGTTAAGCTTTAATGTCTTTAATTGAAATCGCCGTAAAAGACTGACGATGTCCATTTTTCTTTTTGTATCCTTTTCTGCGTTTCTTGCGGAAAACGATTACTTTATCACCTTTAACGTGATCTAATACTTCTGCAGTAACTTTTGCTCCTGCTATAGCTGGGGCGCCAACTGTGATTTTACCACCATTGTCAACCAACAACACGCGATCAAACTCAATTTTTGATCCGGTTTCAGATGCCAATCGGTGTACAAAAATCTTTTGGTCTTTTTGCACTTTGAATTGCTGCCCTGCTATCTCTACTATTGCGTACATATAGCTTGTTTTTATATAAAGTTTCTAAAAATGGAGGACAAAGATAGTGAAAATCTCTTATAATTCACATTTGGGTGTAAATAACTTTGATTTGGGGTGTAAA
>CANHQC010000122.1 GCA_947462695.1 Flavobacteriales bacterium
ACAAGGACATCTGTATTTGTCGGCTTAAGTTGATGAGCACGGTTAAGATGAGATACAAGATTAAAATTATAATTCCCAGAAACGTATTTGAAATAATGGTAGTCAAACGATTCTTTACCTGTTTTTTCAAGCTGATTAACCAAGCCAACCATTCTTTGTTGCTCATTCGATATTGGTGATCTTGAAGAAGTGTTCTTTCTTGAAGCTATAAAGCTATTTTGAAGTTGAAAGGCCAATTTTTGTTGGAGTTGTGTTGATGATCCAGCAGTTTGTTCAACTGTTGATTTGGATTGAATTTTGGGTGCTTCAGCTTTTTTCGTTGTTTGAATTTCTTTTGTACGGTAGTCCATTTCTTGAGGGCTTTCCTCTAGTTGAGGAGCAGTATTGATCTCTGGTGCATTAGCAGAGTTGGTAGGTTGGACAATTTGAGCAAAGGACTGAAAAGCCAAACAAAAGAAAAGACTGAAAAATATACGTTGCTGCATAATAACGAAAATAACGCCTTTACTACACGAATAGAAAAAAAAGGTTCAATTCGTTCAAAAAAGAGTGTGTAAAAACCTATCAATTAAACGCAGCATCACCAGCAAAGAGGAATTTATTCGGCGAGACAAGGTTGGTCTTTACTGCATACATTACAATTCCTGCAGTATTTTTCACTCCTAATTTAGCCATGATGTTTTTTCGGTGTGTGTTTACTGTGTGGCTACTTAAAAACAATTGATCTGCAATTTGCACATTGGTCAATCCTTCAGCGATAAGTTTGATAATTTCATTTTCACGTTCAGAAAGAATAATTGGTTCGCAGTTGAAGGAGTCAAAATCAATATCATTCACATCGATTGATGCTTTGCGAATCGTTTCTAAAATCTGACCACAGAAAAATTTACTACCGTTTGCCGTTTCCTCGACAGCGTTTATAATTTCACCGACATCACAATCTTTTTTAATGTATGAGGTTACCCCTGATCTCAGGGCATCGACTAACGTTTGGGCAGACTGTTCAGGTGTAATTGCTATGAAACGAACACCTTTGTTTTGCGACAAGATTTTGGGAATTACGTCTATATCAAATCCAAAACTGGTGTAATCAATTACAACGATTCCAGCACCAAAAGAGTCAATTTGGGATTGCAACTCATCTTTCGATCGTGCTTCACCCACAATTTCAACTCCTGGTTGAGCTTGAAGTATTGTCCGCAAGCCTATTCTGACAAGATCATTGCTATCTGCTAAAATGACGTACACCTTATTTAGAATTAATTTAAACAAAAATAAGGATCATTTTGAAACAAAGTGATTTTCGGAAAGAACATTTTTTAAACAGGAAAGACAGTGCCTAAAAATAGATTCTTTCCGAAAACCAACTAATTGAGAATAAGCTTCGTTTATCGCGTAAACAGCATTTCTCTGAATTTCGGCAATGGCCAAAGTTCATCATCGATAAGCAATTCTAACTTATCTGCGTGGTAACGAATTTCATCAAAGTAAATCCTCACTTTATCGCAATAAGCAATCGCTTTATCTTCTGCATGATCAATTTTGTTTGCTGCTTTGCGCGCCATGAGCATATTATCTGCAGCCAATTTCATGGTATTAAGGTGAATGGCAATCCGTTGGATTAAATCAATTTGGACTTTTGCAGCTTCCTTTCCGGCTTTATTTCCAAGCACATCAAAAAGTCCTTGCACATTCTTGATTAATTTATTTTGGTACTCAACCACAGCAGGAATAATCATTGACAGTACCACATCACCCATTATACGTGCCTCTATCTGAATTTTCAAAATGTAATTTTCGAATTCGATTTCTTGGCGGGCTTCCAATTCTCTTGGTGTCAAGACCCCCATTTCATTAAATAGTTTTAATACCGATTTATCCGACCACACTTTCAATGCACGAGGCGTATCTTTCAGGTTATTCAAACCACGTTTCTCCGCTTCCTTCACCCATTCATCGCCGTAACCATTTCCTTCGAATCGAATCTTCTTGGATGCCTTAATGAGGTTTTGTAATTCTTTCAGTATTGCCTCATCCTTGCCCTCCCCTTTCTCGATTCGCGCATCAACAGACACTTTAAACACTTTTAATTGACTTGCTACGATTGTATTGATGACAATCATTGCAGAGGCGCAATTAGCGGAAGAACCAACAGCTCTAAATTCAAATTTGTTACCGGTAAATGCAAAAGGAGATGTTCGGTTACGATCCGTATTATCCAGCATGATTTGCGGAATTTTACCAATGTTCAGTTTCAACTCCGTTTTATCCTGAGGCGTCATTTTACCCGCCTTAATATTCTTCTCTAAATCGTCGAGTAAATTTGACAATTGTGTACCGATAAAAGCAGAGATTATCGCCGGTGGCGCTTCATTGGCTCCTAGTCGGTGATCGTTACCTGCAGATGCGATACATGCACGTAAAATATCTGCATGATCGTGAATAGCTTTTATTGTATTGACAAAGAACGTTAAGAATTGCAGGTTACTTTTGGGATTTTTACCCGGTGCAAGAAGATTTACGCCTGTATTTGTTCCAAGTGACCAGTTGTTGTGTTTTCCAGAGCCATTGACACCTGAGAATGGTTTTTCATGAAGTAAGACACGGAAATTATGTTTTCGCGCGATTTTTTCCATCAAATCCATTAACAACAAGTTGTGGTCATTGGCTAAGTTACATTCTTCGAACATTGGCGCACATTCAAATTGGTTCGGTGCCACCTCGTTGTGGCGAGTTGTAACTGGAATTCCCAATAAAATTGATTCGCGCTCGAACTCGCGCATAAATGCGGTAACCCGATCAGGAATAGAACCAAAATAATGGTCTTCTAATTGTTGACCTTTTGCAGCTGCATGACCAAATAATGCACGACCTGTCATCATTAAATCTGGACGTGCATTGAAAAGTGCTTGGTCAATGAGAAAATATTCTTGTTCCCAACCCAATGTGGCGTTCACCTTATTTACGTTCTTATCAAAATACTGGCAAACTTCTGTGGCCGCTTGATCGACCGCACTTAATGCCTTAATAAGGGGCATTTTGTAATCTAACGACTCACCCGTATAGGAAATGAAAATTGTTGGAATGCAAAGTGTTTTGCCAATAACGAAAGCTGGAGAAGATGGATCCCATGCCGTATACCCGCGCGCCTCAAATGTATTTCGAATACCACCATTTGGAAAAGATGATGCATCTGGTTCTTGTTGAACTAATAAGTCTCCATCAAATCGTTCGATAGCTTTACCTGGTCCAACAGGTTTAAAAAAGGCATCGTGTTTTTCTGCTGTAGCTCCAGTTAACGGTTGAAACCAGTGCGTATAATGCGTTGCACCTTTTGTAATCGCCCAATCTTTCATTGCAGAAGCCACCTGATCAGCCATTTTCCGATCTAGACGCGTGCCATTCTGTATGGATTCTTGCATAGATTTGAAGGCATCAGATGGAAGGTACTCGC
Organism: Flavobacteriales bacterium; assembly: GCA_947462695.1. Lineage (GTDB taxonomy): Bacteria > Bacteroidota > Bacteroidia > Flavobacteriales_D > Crocinitomicaceae > M0103. The sequence goes on from CANHQC010000122.1 coordinate 3,455, forward strand.
GCATTACTTCAATGTGAAATACGTTTTTACCATACAATTCAGAAACCTTTGCATCTAATTCAACTTGATAAGGTGTTCTATTTAACACATCTTGGTAAGCTTGCTGACGTTTTGTGGCCATACTTCTGTATTTTTTTAATTTTTTACAAAACTACCCCCTTTTTTTCTATCTAATTTTATTTTTTTTACGTTTTTTATGAACACACCCCTGTTTTTTGACGGGTATCATTGAGAATTTGCAAAAAAATAAGGCACACCTGAAAGTGTGCCTTATTTTTGCATGCGATGCATACATCTAAACCTAAACGAATCTACTACTATAACCATTAAACGTTTGATAAAAATGAAACAAATCACCGCACCAAAAAACTTGTTTCAACCAAGTAAGTATTTTTATCAGCAAAGGAAATGACATAAAAAAAAAGCATCGATCCGTTGACCGATGCTTTTTTTTTGCTTTTTTTCACAACAGCAGTAACTATGAAATAGCTGCCCGAACCACTGTTGATTTGTTTAAAAATGAATACAGTTAAAAATTACAAAAAACTGATTTCCCGAACTATTAAACAAAAGCTAATCTACTATAACCATTAAACTGAAACGAAGATATAAGACAAAAGCGATCCTGCCAATATTCTTCAGTGAAATGAATTTAATCTTCAGTAAACCTCATTTTATCGATTAAAAAAGGTCTTTAATCTTTATTTTCAGCTAAATCAAACGTGAGAATTGAGCACCTAGAAGGATCTAAATACCGATTTGCTGTTTCCATTAATTGTTCAGAAGTCAACGCGTCTATTCCGTCATGAATCGCTTTAATCGTATCGATTGTATTCATGAGTAAGAGACTTTTACCAAGCCCAAGCATCAAGCCAGAGTTACTGTCCATTCCTAATGCTAAGTGACCTTTTAGCTGTTCTTTTGCGCGACTTAATTGAAGCACACCAAATTTTTGATCGCACATTTTTTTTAGTTCTTTGTACACCAATTCAATGGTACGGTGGCTGTACTTTTGTTCTGAACCAATGTATACGCTCCAAAATCCGGTATCTAAATATGGCGTATAATTTGCCTCGACATTATACGCATAACCGTATTTTTCGCGAATAGATAGATTCAACCTGGAATTCAGCGCAGGTCCACCAAGGCAATTAATTAAAAGCGACATTGCTCGGTGTTCGGAATCATTGTAACTTGGTGCTAATGCGCCAATTAATGAATGTACCTGGTAATTACCTTCCATTGTCTTTATTGAGAATGGCGCATAGGTATCAAACGGTTCCATTTCTGGCTTAACCGTACCATTTTTAGCCGAAGAAAAACACCGTTCAAGCAATCGAACTAACCGGTTTAAAGAAGCATTACCCACGTAGGAAATCACCATTTTATCAATGACAAAGTAATTTGCTACATATTCTTCCAAATCGGAATGGGTAAATGCTTTTACCGTTTCTTTTGTACCCAAAATATTATTGCCTAACGGATGATCTTTAAACAGGTAGGCTTCAAAATCATCGAATAACTTATCCGAGGGACTATCTAGGTAGGAATTGATTTCATCTATTACAATTTCTTTTTCTTTTTTTATTTCCTTCGAGGGAAAAACAGAATTCAAGGTAATATCTGCCAATAACTCAGCAGCTCGAGAAATATGGTCATTCGTAAATGAAGCGTACACACACATCTCTTCTTTTGAGGTGTAGGCATTCAACTCTCCACCAACTGCATCAAGCCTAGAAAGAATATGAAACGTTTTTCTTTTTTTCGTTCCCTTAAAAATGCAATGCTCAAGAAAATGAGCTAGTCCTTCTTTGCCTTTTGGCTCAAATCTGGATCCTGCTAAAAAGGTAATTCCAAGATGAGCCACATGTGTTTGGGTATTGAGGTAAACAAGCCTTATGCCATTCGACAACTCAATAATTTCAGGTTCTACCTCACGCATAGTTACGGGTTCTTTCTAAAAACAATCCAATCGTTGTCTTTTCTTTCATAAACGATTCGATCATGCAAGCGAGAAGGACGACCTTGCCAAAATTCTATTTTTCTCGGATCAACTGTATAACCTCCCCAATGTGGCGGCCGAGGTATGGAATCCGGAAACTGTTCAGAATAACGTGAAAATCGTTGCAACAACGTTTCTCGGTCATCCAATTCATCAGACTGATGCGATGCCCATGCACCGAGTTGGCTTTCTCTTGGACGTGATGCGAAATAGTCATCACTTAATTTTTCGTTCAATTTTTCAACATGTCCTTCAATCCTAATTTGACGCTGCAAGCCAGGCCAAAAGAAGAGTATTGAAACGGACTTATTTTGAGCCATTTCTTTGCCTTTTTGACTAAGGTAATTGGTGTAAAAGACGAATTGTTTATCGACCAACTCCTTCAAGTAGACAATTCTTGAACTGGGTTGACCTTTATGACTAACTGTAGACAACGTCAGGGCATTTGGCTCGGGCTGACCAGTTGTAAATGCTTCAGTATACCAGTCAGAAAACAATTGAAACGGCTCATGGCCGAAATGACCCTCCAAACTTCCCTGGTCGAAATCTTTATGATCGTCGCGTAACTGACGTATAATTTCATCCATAGTTTTACGCTTCGTCGGTGAATTCGTCCTCTAGTTCACTGTCAGAATCCTCATCATCTACACTATCTTCATCCTCAGCTGATCCGGGAGCTGAAAACACTTGTCCTTTTGTAGTCGGCGTGTGCTGTACTTCTTCTGCTGGCACGCGGCTAATTTCACGATCTAATTCCTCGGAATACGGGAAGATATCTACAATGGGAGATACTGCAATTGTCGGAATCTGAAAATCAGCCAATAAACCAGAAAGGCTCTCTAACATTCGGTCATATGCGTCTTTTACAGAATGTGCAGAGACTAGAAAGTTCTGGGATATTTTTTTCGCTTTTTCTTCTTCTCCTGTAGCTGTTTCGTAATTCACTTTCACTTTATACCATATGTCGGCATCGTCGTACTTAAAAATG
>CANHQC010000123.1 GCA_947462695.1 Flavobacteriales bacterium
CCGCACAAAGCAGTCTGGAAATGTTCCTTCAGCAATGAAAAAAGAATTGGAAGAAACAAGAACAATGGGATATTCCAATGCCCTGCCGACTTCGGCATCGGATATGGAATTGGACAGCCGTTCATCCGCTGAATTTGTTCAAGTAATGCGCCAATTAACCGCAGCTGAATTTAAAATTGATCTTCCCTACTCTATCAAATCAGATAATGAACAACACATGGTATTAATTAAAGTCTCTGATCTTGAAGCAAATTATACCTACTACAGCGTTCCAAAACTTGACAATGGCGTATACCTCGTTGCCGAAATTACCAAATTAGACGAGCTTGGATTGGTTCCTGCAAGTGCGAACATTTTCTTTGATGGCAGTTATGTGGGAGAAACATACATCGATCCAACAGCAATGGAAGATACACTGACCTTGAGCCTAGGTCGCGATCCAAACCTACAAGTGAAACGTACATTAATCAAAGAGGAATCGAAAGAAAAGGTTATTGGTGATAAAAAGGAACGATCAATGTCCTATACGTTCGAAGCACGAAATGGAAAAGCAACAGATATTGAACTTGTCATTCTTGATCAATTACCATTATCCAGAAACGCTGAAATTGAAATCGAAAAAATTAATCTAGATAAAGGAAAACTTGATGAATCTTCTGGTATTGTCGAATGGCGGTTCAAACTTAAATCGAAAGAAACAAGGAAATTTGCGTTTTCATTCAAGGTTAAACATGCGAAAGATAAAATGGTATACCTGTGATTTGCAGTTCTCTTTTAATTCATAACATTACTTAAATGCATTGAAGTGGTTGTCAGAATATAGGCAACCACTTTTATTTTACAACATATCTTTTCTGCAGGTGTTATATTTGTATTTAAATTAAATGCATGAAACAGTTTGAAATCCCCGACTTCTACCGATCACCAATCATAAGCAGGGTGAAAATGAAGCGAAAAATGGAAGATCCAAGAAAGAAGGATTTTACGCCAACTGTTTTACAATTCGGCCCAATTGAATTCATCATTGCTAGGCATTTTGGTTTTTGTTATGGGGTAGAAAATGCCATTGAAATATCTTACAAAGCGATTCATGACAATCCGGGAAAACGAATTTTTCTATTAAGTCAAATGATTCATAATCCAGATGTTAATGCAGATTTATTGGCAAATGGAGTGCAATTCATTCAAGACACAGACGGAAAACAACTTATTGAATGGGAAGAAATCAGTTCCGATGATGTAGTGATCATCCCTGCATTCGGAACGACCGTGGAAATTGAATCCATCTTGAAAGCCAAAAACGTATGTATTGAACAGTACAATACGACTTGTCCGTTTGTAGAGAAAGTTTGGAATCGATCAGAAAAGTTAGGTAAAACCGAGCATTCAATTATCATTCATGGAAAGTACAACCATGAAGAAACACGCGCCACATTTTCACACAGCCAACAAAATGCGCCTGCGATCATCTTGAAAGATTTAAGTGAGGCACAGTTTCTTGGGGAGGTCATTAAAGGAAAAAAATCGAAATCTGAATTTTACGCCTTTTTTGACGGAAAATATTCAACAGGGTTTGATCCAGATATTCACTTAACCAAAATTGGCGTCGTAAATCAAACCACGATGTTAGCCACTGAAACACAAGAAATTAGTGACTACCTAAGACAGGTTATGTTAGCTGTACATGGCGATGGAAATATAAAAAATCACATTGCAGATACAAGAGACACCCTTTGCTATGCGACAAATGACAATCAATCAGCTACCTACGGATTAATGGAGGAAAAAGCAGATTTAGCCATCGTAATTGGTGGGTATAATAGTTCAAATACCACGCATCTTGTAGAATTATTAGAAACTAAATTTCCCACATTTTTCATTAAATCACAAGAAGAAATTACGTCCATTTCATCTATCAATTCGTTTAATATACATTCGAATAAACTGGAGGAGAACATCCCATTTATTACCAACATAAATCGTTCTTTGCGTGTAATCATTACTTCAGGAGCCTCTTGTCCTGATTCCATAGTAGATGGTGTGTTGCAGCGCTTACTCTCCTATTTTCCGGATACTCAACCTATTGATTCTGTATTAAAATCCTTTCAGCCATAGATATTTCGTTCATATTGAACAGAATTTTGCTATTTTGAATGACAAAGGATGATTGAGCGGTTTATAAATATTTTAATAATTGATTCAAATATTAGGAATCAAAAAGGCTTGAAGGAAATTCTTTTAGGCAATGGGAACAACATCTTAATAGCCAATTCAGTTGAAGAAGGAATTGCGATCGTTCAATCGAAAGAAGTTGGTATTTTAATTTTAAATATTGACGAACGATTTTCAAGTGGATTTGAGGTACTTGAACAACTCAAGAATGAAAGTCTGTCCAAAACCATGTACAAGCTTGTTTCGACCGAAAATGCGTCAAAAGGAACCAAATTTGTTAGGGGATTTATCGATGGTGCAGTTGATTTCATTACCATCCCTTTCAACCCCATCCTCATACGTTCAAAACTCGATATTTTTAAAGCACTTTACCACAAGGATCAGCGAATAAATCAGCTGTTAACAAATATCTTCCCTGTCAACGTGCTGGAAAACTTGCATTTACATAATAAATACACGCCGAAAAGAGTAGAACAAGGGGTCGTTTTATTCACTGATTTTGTCAATTTCTCTTCACGTGCAAAACGCACAAAACCGCTTAAATTAGTCAAGACACTTGAATATTATTTCAATGCATTCGATGAAATAACTGAAAGGTATAAACTTGAAAAAATCAAAACAATTGGTGACGCTTATATGGCATTAGCTGGGGTGACTGAAAATGAACCAGAACCCGTCATCAGAGCGTGCCTCGCAGCTATCGAAATACGCGATTTCATGCGCACTGAACGAGATGTAAACAACGCATTTTCATCCGAATGTTGGGAAATAAGAATCGGACTTCATATGGGTCCACTGGTTGCTGGAATCATTGGCAGCAGCAAAATGAGTTTTGATATATGGGGTGATACGGTGAATATTGCCGCCCGAACCGAAGCAGCCTCTTCTCCAGGAACAATTTTAATTACGAAAACGATAGCCACAGAAATTGATCAGCTTTTTGAAATTGAATCGAAAGGTATGATGGATATTCATAAACGTGGCGGTCGTATTGCAACTTTTTCATTGACTAAGTTAAAAAATGAATTTTCCCTCTACAGCAATGGAAGAGTGGCTAATTCAGCCATTCGAAAGAAATGTGGACTTTCAACGATTGATTTTCAACGGATGCGTGAAGACATTCTCATGCGCATGAGGGCCCTTATGCCCGATACAATTGTATACCATGATGTTAGCCACACCTTGAACGTAGAGAAATCAGCCATGCGTTATGCACAGCTTGAAGGAATTACCCCCCACGAATTGCAATTATTACAAACTGCAGCATTGTATCATGATACTGGTTACCTTTTCGAATACCAAACAAATGAGGAATATGCCGTTCAATTAGCACAAAAACAGTTGCCAAAATTTGGTTACTCAGCAGATGAAATTGATGTAGTAACACGCATTATTCGTGCTACTGAATCTAGCGAACCTCAAACAGTACTTGAAAAAATAATGTGTGATGCAGATCATGATTATTTAGGCAGACCGGATTATTATACAATTGCAAACAAATTGAGAGAGGAATTAAAAAATCAAGGAAGGACATTTACAGAATATGATTGGTTGAATTTTCAATTGAACTATTTATCTAATGTTCATCGTTACCACACAGATACGGCTAAAAACATTCGTCTTAGCGGAAAACAAGTTAGAATTTCAGAATTAAGAAACAGTTTACAAACATTATTGGAATCATGAAAATATACACTAAAAAAGGAGATCAAGGTACAACCGGATTAATTGGTGGGACACGCGTACTAAAAAGTTCAATGAGAATAGAATCATACGGCACCGTTGATGAGTTGAATTCATACATTGGTCTTGTGAGAGATCAAACCATTAAAGAGGAATTGAAAATTCAATTGATTGAAATACAAGACAGGCTGTTTACAATTGGCTCAAGTCTGGCGAGTGATCCGGAAAAATCCACCATGAAAATACCAGACCTTAACGATGAAGATGTAGCTGCCCTTGAAAAGTGGATGGATGAAATGAACGATACGCTTCCTGAAATGCGAAGCTTTATTTTACCGGGTGGACATACAACCGTTTCTTTCTGTCACATTGCGCGCTGCGTATGTAGACGTGCTGAACGCATTATTGTTGATCTTAGTCAGCATGAATTTGTAGCAGCATTAGTACTGACTTATTTGAATCGACTGAGTGATTACCTTTTTATGCTCTCAAGGAAAATATCACAAGATTTGGGTGCAGTTGAACAACCTTGGAAACCAAGAGTTTAAATCCTTTTCATCTAAAGATAACATGCTACGAATTAAAGTTTTCAAACCAGAATTTGGAAAGTTTGAAATAAAGTCTATTTTTGCGCAAAATAACACAATAAAGGAGTAAAAATGTACTGGACATTAGAACTAGCATCCTATTTGGAAGACGCACCTTGGCCGGCAGCTAAAGATGAATTAATCGACTTTGCAATCAGGACAGGGGCTCCCCTAGAGGTAGTGGAAAACCTTCAAGATCTAGAGGACGAAGGAGATATTTATGAGAGTATCGAAGAAATTTGGCCTGATTATCCCTCTCGAGAGGATTTCTTGTTCAATGAAGATGAATATTAATTAAAGTCCCACTTCGGTGGGATTTTTTTTTGACCTATGAATTTACTCGGACACCTATATTTTTCATGCAACGACAAAGAACTCATGCTTGCCAATTTATTTGGTGATCATTTCCATGGAAGAAATTATTCCCATTTCCCGAAAATCATTCAACACGGCATTACACTGCATCGCCAAATTGATCACTATATTGATCATCATGAAACAGTAAAAGAACTTCGTTTACAACTCTATCATGACCTACCTAAAGTGGCCGGAATAGCCATTGATTTGTATTTCGATCATTTATTAGCAGAACATTGGTCATCCTATCACCACTTGCCAATGGATCTATTCCTTGATCAATTTTATGGTTTTCATTCACAATACTGGGAGGATTATCCGGGAGATTTTCGACTTTTTATTGATCAATTAAAAACTAACAAATGGATCAACCATTACGGGACAACCTATGGTTTAAGTAAGTCAAGTGAAGGTGTTGGTAAGCGGCTTTCATTTAAAAATAAATTGAGCGAGGCACCGACGGTTTATTTATCAAATAAAGCAGTAATTCAAGATGCATTTGGCACGTTCATGAAAGATGCTATTCAACAATTCAGTTAAAGACTAATTGCTGTACTGAAGGCCCTTCACCTTAAATCTCATAGAATGTCGTATATTTCGAACGAAATTTGAAATCAACTTGTGAAGTCACTGATCACTTATTTTTCCTTAATCGCCTCGTTAATCATACTTTTTTCGTGTTCTGATGGTCATTCAGGCGACAAAAGTGGAAAGAGTAATTACTCCTCCATGGATCTACCCGGAATTTTAAAACGAGGTAAATTAATTGTACTTGCAGAAAACAGCACCTCATCATTCTTTATCTACAAAGGAAGGAAAATGGGTTTCGAATATGAAATTCTTAAAGAGTTTGCCAATGACCTCGGTGTAGAGATCGAAGTGAAATTAATTAGCAATCTTGAAGAAATCGTTGAACGAATGAATAAAGGTGAAGCTGACATTGTTGCATGTAACATCGCCGCAACCGGATCGATGAAAAAACAGCTGCTTTTATCTCATCCCATATTGCGTTCTCAACAAGTATTGGTGCAACGTAAACCTTCTAATTATGCGAAGCTATCAGCTGAACAATTGTGGAGAAAATTAATTCATGATCCAACTCAATTAGCCAATAAAACGGTTCATGTCCGAAAGTTTTCTAACCATTATGTGCGGCTTGAAAACCTGCAAGAAGAAATGGGCGAAAGAATAAAAATCAAAGGGGAAGAAGGGACAATAAGTAACGAGGAATTAATTGAACTTGTTGCTGATGGAATTATCGACTACACGATAACCGAGCAGCATACAGCTCGAATCAATCAACTCTTTTATGACAACTTAGATATTTCTACTCCCATTTCAGTGAAACAACCCATCACCTTTGGATTAACTAAATCACATCCACTTCTCCATTCCAGATTAAACAAATGGCTTGATCGATTTATGGCAAAACAATCATTTGGCTACATTAAACGGAAGTACTTTGAGGTATCAAAGCCGAAGAGTGCTGAATTCATGTCAGAAGCAAAATCTGGACAACTTTCTAAGTTCGATGATGCCTTCAAAC
>CANHQC010000124.1 GCA_947462695.1 Flavobacteriales bacterium
CATGGTGATTATGAATTAAATGCTACTTCTTTCATTCGATTTGGACAAGTATTGATGGTTCTCGGAATTTTCATGCTGATCGATGCCTATGTGGACGTGAAAGCAAAGTTGTATTTAAAAATTGGTCAAAATACATTACCTATTTACATCATTCATGTGATTATACTTTATGGCGGTGTTTTCGGATTTGGATTGAAACCTGAGTTGTTTGATGAAAACTTGAATCCGTGGATTTCAGCCGGAATCTCCGCAATGGCCATAGTGTTTTTTTCCGTTATGGTTTATTACATAGAACACCTTGAAGCATTTTATAACAGAATTATTGCCCGTATAACCTTTAAATCAGATTCCAATCATGCGTCTACTGGTGACCATCTGTAGTTTTTTTATTCTCTTTTCTTCCGTTGCCCAGCAAACAAATGTGTTGTTCATTGGCAACAGCTATACACACATGAACAAGCTGTGTAAAATCTTCGAAAACTTGGCTAATTCAAAAGGGAAATATGTTTTTGGAGATACGTTGGCAGTAAGTGGAAGCACCTTGCAAGGTCATACGTTACGAAGTAATACGTATAAAAAGATTAAAGCCCGCAATTGGGATTATGTCTTTATCCAAGGATTCAGCCGCGAGTTGAATATGGACTCAGCGACCATTGCCACTCAAACCATTCCGTATGCTCAACAACTGATTGATAGCATTAAAAAATACAATTCCTGTGCGAACATTTATTACTACATGACCTGGGGATACGCAGATGGGCACCAAGATTCCATTCCTGAGGATTCATATATTGCGATGCAAGAACGCATCCAGCGCGGCTACCTTCAATTAAGTGAAGCAACTGGAGGTTACCCAATTGCACCCGTAGGAATGGTATGGAAAGGGATTCGTGAGAAGTATCCTGAAATAAACTTGTACGCGCCAGATAACGCACATCCGAATCACAATGGAAGTTATACGGCTGCTTGTACATTTTACACTGCCATTTACAAGCAATCCCCTCTAGAAGGCAAAACTCCGCATAAAGTAGAGGCAAAAACAGCTCGGAAAATTGAAAAAGAAGCTACGGATTATGTGCTTTCCTATTACCCATTTTATAACCTAGATACAGTTCAACGCGAAAAACCCACACCACCTGTGATCGATTTCAGTCTTTCTGAAAACTGGCTAAGTATTACAACGTTGAATAAAACAACTGGAGGTTCGGCTTATTTCTGGGATTTCGGGGATGGAAACACCTCTTCCAAGCGCAGTCCAAAACACTATTACCAGAAGCCAGGAAAATACACCGTCACCTTATTCGTGAAAAAGGATTGCCATTGGACGTCATTCCAACGAAAAATAACCGTTTCCAATCGCTCTAAAAAAGGAAATACCCCGAAACCGGTAACCACAAAAAAGAACTAATCTTTATTTTTTAAAAAAGAAGCGAATTCAGCTGTGTAAACAACGGAACCCGTTTTTTGCAGGTGGGCGTTATCAAAGAAATAATCAGGGTTGCTGTATTCTGGTTTGGCTTCATCGTAGATCCAAACTGTACCTGATTTTCCCACAAGAAGTTGCAATCGATTCGCAAAGCCAGCTGTTACCTTTCGAAAATTAGGCGGAATGGCTACGATAAAATCGATGTCGTTTCGTTCACACATCGCCACCATCTCCTTGAATGCATTTACCTTCTGTATCAATTCACCTTCCCGTTTGTAAACGTATTGGGTGGTACCGTATTTCTTATCGAACGTTTTCTTTTGATGCGAAATCGGCATTGAACCACAAGGCATAATTGAATCATTCTTCGTAAACTTTCGTGGTGTGAATTTAAAATTTGATTTGTTCAACTGATGCAATACGAGCAATTCCGTTACAACTGGTTTTTTCTCTTTTCGTTTAACCATTTCATCGCGCACCGACTTGTACTTAACCAGAGGATACATCCGATCAAAACGGAATTTAAGGGATTTACTTGTCTTCAACTCATCGCTATCATCTACCACCAAAACAATTGTTGATGGTTTCTTATTGCCTTTTGTTTCTAGAAGCGTACGAAGCACGTATTCGTGAAAGGTCACATCAGATCCTGGAAATGCGAGGTTATAAGACGGTTGATTCGTTGAATCCTCAATTTGCTGAGCAATCAACGAACGTGCTCCTCTTGAGGATCCCATAACGACGATATCGGCACGAATTTTTCCTTGCAAAATGAACTCTAATCGTCGATCTACTTCCCGTTGAGGTGAACTGTCACGAACAAGAATAAAAGCCTTATCAATTATGAAAAAGCAGAACACGAAAGCAAGCAAGCGAATTAAGAACTTCTTCATAACTAAAACTGGAAATAAATGAATTGTTGTTCAACACCAGAGAGCACAACGATAGCTGCGATCAAGAAAGAATAAAACAACCACCTGAAGGGGAACCACCAACTTGGTGCAAAGTCCTCCAACGCATATTTTTTCTCTCTCCCAAACCATTCTACGACCAGAAAAAAGAGCACAAACACAATCGGCACGTATGCCAAGGAAGGAATTGCTGGTTTCTTAAATAAATCTTCTGAAAACATCTTGCCGATGTAAGTAAGCGCATGATTTAAATCTGTTGCACGGAAGAATATCCAACCGAAAACAGCCATTAAAAAGGTAACGATCATACCTACGAGTTCACGAATCGTTGGGAAGATCTTTCCTTGCGCTACCGTTTCCAAATTGTTTCGATTGGAATTAGTTAGTAACAACGGTAAGAAATAAATAGCGTTTAATGCACCCCAGATGATAAAGGTCCAATTGGCACCGTGCCAAAATCCACTCACAAGGAAAATGATAAATGTATTGCGGACTTTCATCCATGTCCCGCCGCGGCTACCTCCCAACGGAATGTAGATATAATCCCTGAACCAGGTAGTGAGTGAAATGTGCCATCGTCTCCAAAATTCGGCGATATCGCGAGAGAAATAAGGGAAAGCGAAATTTCGCAATAATTCAATACCGAACAAACGTGACGTTCCTAGTGCGATGTCAGAGTAACCGGAGAAATCACAATAAATTTGGAAGGTAAAAAACAGCGCTCCAACGAACAGCATGCTTCCTGAATAATCTGCAGATCCATCAAAAATAAGGTTGGCATATTCCGCACAGCCATCAGCGACAACCACCTTTTTAAATAATCCCCATAAAATTTGGCGCATGCCATCCACTGCGTTGTTAAAGGAAAGGCTTCGTTCTTTTTTTAACTGTGGTAAAAGGTGTGTCGCGCGCTCTATCGGACCAGCAACTAATAGTGGGAAATAGGCGACGAACAAGCCAAAGTCCACAATACTTTTTTCGCTTTTGATTCGATCCAGGTAGATATCAATGACGTATGACAATACATGAAACGTATAGAATGATATTCCAACTGGCAGGATAATATTCAATGTAATGGATGACGCATCGAGGTTCATACCCATCGAATTGAAAAGATCCGCAAACGATTGAACGAAGAAATTATAGTACTTGAAAATGGCTAAGAATCCGACATTCAACACAATGCTTAACCAAAACCAGAATTTCTTCCATTTAGGTGTTCCAGCCTTTTCAATACGGATTCCGGTAAAATACCCTAAGAATGTGGAAAAGGACAATAAGAACAAGAAACGCCAGTCCCAACTCCCATAAAAAAACAAACTAGCAAAAAGCAGCAGTATGTTTTGCCACGTTACCCGTTTGTTTACCACGAACCAATAAAGGGCAAAAATAAGCGGTAAAAAAAGTGCGTATTCGAGTGAATTAAAAATCATTGTTTCAATTATTGATTGGCAATGAGTTGAGCGATTGCTTCCATTTCTATTGCATCCAGTGCTAATTTAGGTTGACTAAAATCCATGTCTGCAATAGCGTTCATTGGAATCAGGTGAATGTGCGCATGAGGCACCTCCAATCCGATAACTGTCATACCTACTTTTTTGCACGGAATCGCGGCTTTTATTTTGTTCGCTACCACTTTAGCAAATTGAATGAATTCAGCCAATTGTTGATCATCGATATCAAAAATGTAATCGGTCTCTTCCTTTGGTATTACAAGTGTATGGCCTTTTCGCAGTGGAGTAATGTCTAAAAAAGCCAAAAACGCTTCATTTTCAGTAATTTTATAACATGGGATTTCCCCATTCACTATTTTCGAAAAAACGCTCGCCATTAACGTGTGATATCGATAATTTCAAACTTGACTATTCCGTTAGGTGTTTGGACATCCGCAATTTCACCAACCGCTTTACCTAATAACCCTTTTCCAATAGGAGAATCTACTGAAATTTTCTTGGCTTTTAAATCCGCTTCGTTCTCTGCGACTAATGTATATGCCATTTCCATTCCGTTTGCCACATTTTTAATTTTGACATTGGAAAGGATGAACACTTTTGAATTATCGATCGTCGAATTATCAATTAAACGCGCATTCGCAATAATCGTTTCGAGCTTAGATATTTTCATTTCCAACAATCCTTGTGCTTCTTTTGCTGCATCATACTCTGCATTTTCAGATAAATCGCCTTTATCGCGAGCCTCAGCAATTTGGTTTGAAATAGACGGGCGTTGAACTGTTTTCATTTCATGTAACTCATCCTTGAGTTTTTTCAATCCTTCTTCTGTGTAGTAATTAATTTGTGACATGATAAATATCGTTTGATTGTAAGCTATACAAAAACAAGAGAGCCCAATGGACTCTCTTGTTCTACAAATATAAAAATAGGGGTGTTATTTCAAACTAATCGTAGCACCAACTGTGTGAATAATTCCAAAAACTCCAGCGAAACGAGCGGTATACTCAATTCCTAAAGCGCTTTTGCTTTTTCCTACAAGTGCATCGACTGAAAATCCAGCTGTAGGTCCAACTAACGCATTGGAACGGTTCTCAGCTGAAAGTAAGTTCTTTTCGTACACGTAACCAGCACGTAAATTAAAGGCTACTTTATCTCCAGTCATCGCGTAATCAAGACCTAAACGGTACTGATCGTTTGAGAATGAATTAGCGGTAAATCCTAAGGCCACATTCAATTTATTGTTTTCATTGAAAATGAAATCGTATGAACCACCAATAGATAACAAAGAAGGTAATTCAAACGTCGCTGAACGCTCCTCAGTTGTGGCTACAAATCCAGTAGACAAATATTGAATCTGTTGAGCCAAACCGTCGCCTTTAAAGCTCATAACCGGACCTACATTTTTCAATGCAATACCGAACTTAATTTGATCACGCTCACCAGTCACGTAACGAATTCCAGCATCGATAGCCACACCAGTAGCTCTCAAGTTTGAAATATTCTCAGAAATCACTTTAAAGTTAATACCACCATATATCGATTTTGAAAACGATTTCGCATACCCGACATTAAAGATGTTCGCACGTGGCGAAAAGAAACCGATATTTCCTTCAGGGTTTGCTACGGTAGTAATTGGAATATCTCCAAAGTTCATGGATTGTATACTTACAGCAATCACATCTGATTCAGAAATGCGTTGAGCAATTCCTGCACTATTTAATGAAATTCCTGCATTGCCCATCCAATTGCTGTAATTGAACTTAATCTGAGTTTTATCAGTAAAGGCTAACCCAGCGATATTCATGTACGTAGCTTCCAATCCATTTACAGAAGCAATACCAGCATCTCCTGCTGCAGAACTTCTTGACCAAGGATTGACAAGCATGTGGGAAGCACCTGCTGATCCAACACGATCCTCATTACCTGCTGTTGCTGATAAAGAAACCAACAATGTTCCAGCAAGGATTAGCTTATTCATATTTAGCATTGATTTTTTCATAACATCTTCTTTAACCGCGATTAAATACCTTGAAGGTCAACCTGACGCATTCCACCGAAGAACTTCAGAACTACCTCACCAACATCAGGAACATCGACGTGAATTAAGTACACACCACCTGCAACCGGGATTCCTTTAATATTATTCAAATCCCAATCGATAGAGGTAACAGGACTATCCTTCTTAAACTGGCGCACAAGTTTACCATTTACTGAGTAGATCGTCACTGTACATCTTTCAGGAAGGTTGGTAATCTTTACTCGTGTATCCAATCGTGCACGCTCGTATTCAGAGAACGCATAATAAGGATTCGGAACTACGTTAATAATTTGTAACGCTTCAACCAATGATTCCTGACTGCTCACTTCCGTAGCAATATCGTCCATAGACCAAGAGTACATTGGTTTACCACCATTCAAGCCAGATGCA
>CANHQC010000125.1 GCA_947462695.1 Flavobacteriales bacterium
TAACAGATTATTTTTCGGCCGTTGTAAGAGGAGGTCATATAAATAACTTTAGCCTTGAATACGTGGATAAAAAGAGAGCAGAATTGATAAAACAATATACGGATGCATCCAGTTTCAAATCTGATTTTACAATCGATTCAAGTTTCTTGTCAGAATTTAATGATTATGTGAAACAAAATGATCCAGACATTAAATTTGATGAAGAACAATGGAAAGAGAGTGCGCAACTGATTTCCTACAGATTAAAAGCGGGAATAGCGCAAAACCTCTGGGGATATAGTGAATTCTTTCAAGTGTATAACGATACGAATGAAATCGTTCAACGTGCGATTGAATGCATTGAAAAAAAGGAATACGATCGTTTATTAAAAAACACGAAATAATAAAATCAACTCGCCATGAAAAAAACAATTGTTTTATTTGCTTTACTGACATTCTTTGCGTGTAACGACAGCAATGATGAAAAGAAAAGCACTGTTGATTCGGCTGTTGCGGCTTCTGATATGACCGAAGAAGAGCGATTGAAAGAGCTGGAACGAATTGCCAAAGAAGAAAGTGAAAAAGCAGCCTCTACCACTTCTATGACTTTCGATAAAATGACAATTGATTTCGGTAAAATTAAGGAGGATACTGAGCATAAAGCATCGTATACAGTTAGAAACACCGGAAAAGTTCCTTTAATAATCGAAAAGGTAGACGTGAGTTGTGGATGTACAACTGCTAAAAAACCTGAGAAACCTATACTTCCTGGTGGTACGGATAAGATTGAAATTGTTTTTCATCCAAAAGTTGGACAGCTTGACAAACAGGAAAAAACAGTAACCATCACGGCAAATACCGAACCTTCTACAGAAGTGCTGACCATTAAAGCGTTCGTAATAGAAAAATAAAAGGCCCTATTTCAGGCTTCCTCAAAGTCAACATCCTCAATATTGGATGAATGAACTTTTCTATTGCTTTTAGTAGATGAAATCACGCTTGTTTTGCCTAGATTTTCTCTAGTCCTTCTATTCAATTCCTCCGATTGACGTTGTTGTCGAATAAAACTTTTTTCTTCTTGTAAATTTCGTTTGGCAATTAATAACTGACCAATAAATCGCAATAAAACAAGGCCACCAATGACCATTAAGATCATTTTAAATACACCTGTCACACTTGCAAATACCATAATTATTTTGACAAATGCATATTGCGCTCAGCATAAATCTTCGTAAAGAATGGGTCTTTCAAATTCTTTATAAAACGAATCGCTTCACCTGTAGACTTCATTTCTGGACCCAACTCCTTTTTTATATCCGGAAATTTCTCGTATGAGAATACAGGAATCTTAATCGCATACCCTTCTCTCTTAGGATTGAAAACAAAATCAGTTACCTTTTTCTCTCCCAGCATTACTTTAGTCGCATAGTTAACATAAGGTTCATCATAAGCTTTCGCTATAAAAGGCACCGTTCTTGATGCCCTAGGATTTGCCTCTATCACATAAACCTTGTCATCCTTGATCGCAAATTGGATATTAATCAATCCCACAGTTTCTAATTCCACCGCAATTTTCTTGGTAATATCCTCAATCTGCTGCATGACGAAATCACCCAAATTATATGGCGGAAGAACAGCGTACGAATCACCAGAATGTATTCCAGCGGGTTCAATATGTTGCATGATGCCAATAATGTATACATTTTCACCATCGCAAATCGCATCAGCCTCCGCCTCTATTGCTCCGCCCAAGAAATGGTCGAGAAGAATTTGATTATTGCCCATCTCATTGATGATGTCAACCACATGGTGTTCAAGCTCTTCCTTATTGATGACAATTTTCATTTTTTGTCCACCAAGCACATAAGAAGGTCGAACAAGTAGTGGGAACCCTAGTTCATCTGATAGTTCTATTGCTTGCTCAGCACTTTGAACTACACCATATTTTGGGAAAGGAATTCCATTTTTCTCTAGCATCTTCGAAAAACGACCGCGATCTTCTGCTAAATCCAACGCTTCGAAACTGGTGCCAATGATCTTAATGCCGTAGCGGTCTAACTTTTCGGCAAGCTTTAAAGCCGTTTGACCGCCAAGCTGAACGATAACACCTTCTGGTTTCTCGTGCTGTATAATGTCATAGATGTGCTCCCAAAAAACCGGCTCAAAATACAATTTATCAGCCGTGTCAAAATCAGTGGACACTGTTTCTGGGTTACAGTTGATCATAATCGTTTCATAACCACACTCTTTTGCAGCCAACACACCATGTACACAACTGTAATCAAATTCAATCCCTTGACCAATGCGATTTGGACCAGATCCTAAGACAACAATCTTCTTCTTGTCAGACACAACACTCTCATTCTCATACTCAAAAGTGGAATAATAATAAGGTGTTTGTGCTTCAAATTCAGCTGCACAAGTATCAACTAATTTATAAACTCGCTTGATGCCAAATTCTTGCCTTTTTGAATAAACCTCAGATTCCAGACAGCGCAATAAATGACCTAATTGTCGATCGGCATACCCTTTTTGTTTTGCTTCAAACAATAAATCTTTCGGAACAGAATGAATAGAATGTTTTTCGATAACACGTTCCAACTTGATCAATTCCTCTATTTGCTTAAGGAACCAGATGTCTATTTTTGTCTTCTCAACAATCTTTTTAAATGGAATCCCAAGTTTAATGGCATCATATATATGGAATAAACGATTCCAGCTTGCATGACCTAAGCTATGAAGTATTTCATCTTGATTTGTTAACTCTCGTCCGTCTGCTCCCAGTCCATTTCGGTTGATTTCGAGCGACTGACATGCTTTTTGCAAGGCCTCTTGGAATGATCTACCAATCCCCATCACTTCTCCTACCGACTTCATTTGAAGTCCTAGTTCACGATTGGTTCCCGGAAACTTATTGAAGTTCCAACGCGGTATTTTGACAATTACATAATCCAACGTAGGTTCAAATAACGCAGAAGTTGTTTTTGTAATCTGATTACTCAATTCGTTCAGGTAATAACCAATAGCCAATTTAGAGGCGATTTTTGCAATCGGATATCCTGTAGCTTTAGATGCTAATGCAGATGAACGAGATACGCGTGGATTAATTTCAATAGCTATAATCTCTTCTTTTTCATCAGGTGAGACAGCAAATTGCACATTACAACCTCCTGCAAAATTACCTATGGAACGCATCATCATTATAGCCATGTCACGCATTTTCTGAAACGTAGTATCAGATAATGTCATCGCAGGTGCCACAGTAATCGAATCACCAGTGTGTATTCCCATCGGATCAAAATTCTCAATAGAACAAATGATCACTACATTGTCATTGGAATCACGGAGCAATTCCAACTCATATTCTTTCCATCCGATTAACGCCTTATCAATCATTACTTCATGAATAGGAGACAATTGAAGTCCTCGTTCCAATAGGTTATCGAATTCCTTTGGCTCATATAGAATGGAGGCCCCTGACCCACCAAGTGTATAAGACGGACGGATACACAACGGGAAACCAAATTCCTGCGCAATTTCCTTACCTTCCAAGAACGATTTTGCCGTTTTTTGCGGAGCCATTGGCACGCCTATTTGAAGCATTAGATCACGAAAAGCTTCCCTGTTTTCAGTAATTTCAATGGCCTTAATATCCACACCAATTATTCGAACACCAAAATCTTCCCAAATGCCCATTTCATCACATTTGATACACAAATTCAGCGCCGTCTGACCACCCATGGTGGGTAATACAGCATCAATTTTATGGTTTTTCAAGATTTCAATGATACTCTCAGGCTCTAAGGGCTGTAAATACACATTGTCAGCAACGACCTTGTCGGTCATAATAGTTGCTGGATTAGAATTGATTAATGTTACTTCAATTCCTTCTTCTCGAAGTGATCGAGCAGCTTGAGAACCAGAATAATCAAACTCACAAGCTTGACCAATAACAATAGGTCCACTTCCGATGATTAGAATGGATTTTATCGATGTGTCTTTTGGCATGTTAATGCGGGATTTTCAATTGATGAACTGACGTGTCAAATTGAGCGCAAATTTAAGTTAAAATTAGTGCCTATGAAACTTTAAAAAGAGGATGTTATAAACAACTATCGTGAATAACTTATAGCGCATATTACTGCTGCTCGATCAGCTTAAAGTAACCTGCTCGAATTAGATTGCATATACATTAACTATATTTGTAAAAAAGCATGTCACCCATGAATTACATTCTGCAACACAAACAAATTGAAGAGAAAATAAACCGATTAGCACATGAAATTCTCGAAAATACATTCGAAGAACCGGTGCTTTTCATTGGTGGAATATCTGGGAACGGAAGTTTATTGGCGCAATCATTAAGTGACATCATAAAACAGAATACGCGTCAACAGATTGTTGTTTTTGATCTTGATGTAGACAAAGAAAATCCTTGGGATCACCCAATTCAACTATCAATTGCTGAAAGTGAGTTAAAAAACGGATATATTATTTTAGTTGATGATGTGCTAAATTCCGGTAAGACCATGCAATACGCCTTGGTTAAATTGCTTGAACGACCGACAAAATCAATTAAAACTGTAGCTCTTGTAGATAGAACACATAGAAGATACCCAATCAAAGCCGACTTTGTAGGACTCAGCCTTTCTACTACACTAAAAGAACGAGTAGAAGTCTCCCTTTCACCGAATAATTACCAAGCATATCTCGTTTAACGAATGAAAAAACTAACTGAATCCTCTTCTAAATACGACAATTTAGAAAAGATGTCAACGCATGACCTTCTCGTCAATATCAACAAAGAAGATCAAACTGTTGCCTTGACCGTTCAACATGAAATAGGTGCCATTGAGCAATTTGTTGATGCATGCTATGAGCGCATGAGAAAAGGTGGACGTTTATTCTACATTGGAGCTGGGACAAGTGGCAGACTTGGAATTGTTGACGCCAGTGAATGTCCACCAACTTTTGGCGTTGAACAAGGCTTAGTTGTTGGATTAATCGCAGGTGGTGATTCGGCTATTCGCAAAGCTGTTGAATTTGCCGAGGATGATCGTGAACAAGGATGGAAAGACCTCGAGAAATACGCAATATCTGAATTTGATACAGTTGTTGGAATTGCTGCTTCTGGAACAACACCCTACGTTCTTGGCGCGCTTGAATCAGCAAAGGCAAAAGGGATTTTAACAGCTGGAATTTCATGTAATCCTGGATCCCCACTTTCTGAATTGGCCGATTACGCGATGACACCTGAAGTTGGGCCTGAATTCGTTACAGGAAGCACGCGTATGAAATCAGGAACTGCTCAAAAACTTGTGCTCAACATGATTTCAACTTCACTAATGATTAAATTAGGTCGAGTTAAGGGGAATAAAATGGTGGACATGCAACTTAGCAATAATAAGCTTGTTGATAGAGGTGTAAGAATGATCATGTCCGAAATCCCTGTTGATTACGAAACAGCCGAAAAGCTATTGTCCACGCATAAGTCCGTTCGAAATGCAATCAATGCCTACCATCAATAGTTTAAAAACATAAAGATTTCTTATCATTTCTTGGTAATTCTCGCCAAACACATAACCTTTCAAGAACGACAACAAAGAGCCAATAGAAAGGCAAAGAATACTAGTGTTTCGAAAACAACTCAATCATCAAATTTCCGTCCGTTGACCGAGCCTTCAATTGAAGTAATTCCTGTATTGTAGCATTCAAATCACGAAGATTTCTTGATGTAGAAAATGTTTTATTCTTGTGAAAATCTGGACCTGAAGCGTAGAGAAAGATGTGTTTGCAACCATCGCAATTATCCCCATGACTGGAAAACCCTACGTTAACATTATCTGAATGCCTTCCATGATCGTTCGTGACAAAAAAAGCGGTTGAATTTTTATACTTGGGGTGTTCCTGAATAAAATTCCACAATTGGTAAACATAATAGTCACTCTTTTTAACCCCTTCTGTATACGCCTGCCAATTACCTGTGTGACCTGAAAAATCAGGTTCTTTCAAATTAATCAATAGCAATTCAGGCTCATGTTGATTTAAGACATTCATGACTTCTATCATTGTCAAACTGTCATCACGATAGCCACTACCTACCCCAGACCCGTTAATGCCACAATTTACTGAAGGCTGATACTTGTTTTTCCATTTAGAAGTCTTGCAATTGGCCAATACCTCAAGCTTATCCTTACTAGCAA
>CANHQC010000126.1 GCA_947462695.1 Flavobacteriales bacterium
ATGCACCTTGGAGTAACGGCTATGAAGCTGTCGTCTTTATTGCTTGGATCACAATGATTGCTGGTTTCCTTTTCAGTCCTAAAAATCCGTTTA
Source organism: Flavobacteriales bacterium (assembly GCA_947462695.1). Taxonomy (GTDB): domain Bacteria; phylum Bacteroidota; class Bacteroidia; order Flavobacteriales_D; family Crocinitomicaceae; genus M0103. Next base: position 94 of record CANHQC010000126.1, read on the forward strand.
TACTTGTTGGAACTGCAATACTCGCATCGATGATGGTGTTTGTGACAGAAATGAATTTACTAGATCCAGAAGTGACGCCACTTCAACCGGTGTTGAAATCGTATTGGTTGATGATCCACGTAGCCATTATTACGGGTAGTTATGGCTTCTTAGGACTAAGTGCAATTTTGGGATTGTTGAATTTGTTCTTGTACACGTTCAGAACGACAAAAAACGGAAAGATTATCTCTTTGAATATTAATGAGTTGACGTACGTGTCAGAAATGTCCATGACCATTGGGTTATTCATGTTGACCATAGGGACGTTTCTCGGTGGTATTTGGGCAAATGAATCTTGGGGTCGTTATTGGGGATGGGATCCGAAAGAAACGTGGGCGCTTGTTTCAGTCTTGGTTTATGCCGTGATTCTTCATCTACGATACATTCCGGCATTGAAAGGAAAATTTGTATTCAATGTAGTTGGATTCTGGGGTTATTCTGCCATTCTATTTACGTTCTTTGGTGTGAATTTTTACCTGGTCGGATTGCATTCGTATGCACAAGGAGATGGATTAGGAACAATCCCGAGTTGGATCATTGTTACCGTAATCATAGCTGTTCTATTTACCGCAGTAGCTGCATGGCGAAATAAAACCTATGCAAAAAGTGCATTAACTCAATTGGAAAATGAATAACATTACGGTTGATATTTTGGCTTTTGGTGTCCATCCGGATGACGTGGAACTTTCTGCTTCAGGCACTTTACTCAAACACATTAGTCAGGGAAAAACAGTTGGTATCATCGATTTGACTGAAGGTGAGTTAGGGACAAGAGGTACAGCAGAAACACGTTACGCTGAAGCAGAGAAAGCGAAAGAAATTTTAGGTATTTCTATTCGTGAAAATTTACACATGGCGGATGGGTTTTTTACCATCGATCAACCGCATTTTCTTAAAGTCATAGAGAAAATTCGTCAATACCGACCTAAGGTCGTTTTGGCAAACGCGGTAAATGATCGACATCCTGATCACGGTCGAGCAGGAAAACTAGTTGCTGAAGCATCTTTCTTAGCTGGCTTGCGAAAAATTGAAACATACTTGGATGGACATAAACAAGAGGCTTTCCGACCAAAAGCTGTTTACCATTATATTCAGGATTATTCTATTCAACCGGATTTTGTTGTCGATGTGACACCGTTTGTAGATAAAAAAATTGAAAGTATTAAGGCTTATGCCACTCAATTTTATAATCCTGAATCGGAAGAGCCAACCACACCAATTTCCGGTGCTGAATTCTTTAATTACATTAAAGGAAGAATGCTACAGAATGGCCGCTATCTCGGTGTAGATTATGCAGAAGGATTTACGGTTGCTCGACCGATTGGAGTGGAAGATATTACTGAACTTTTGTAATGCTTCAAACAACCTTTTTATCACTTTTAGAGTCTTAACACCGAAGAAAGGTATTATGAAAAAACTCATTTACAGTCTATTGTTGCTCTTCCCTTTAAGCGGAAATGCGCAATGTAATGGTACAGAACCACCTGTCAATCTTGGAAATGATACGGTTCTATGTCCGGGACAATCACTGGTTCTGAATGCGCCAACAGGATTCGATTATTTTCAATGGTCTACGGGTGCCTTTAGCAATCAACTCAACGTAACGATTCCTGGAACATATGGTGTGGCTGCTGGAATAGTTGGAGGAAACCTGATTCAGAACGGTAATTTTCAAAACGGAACAACAGCAGTTGCCAACAATTTCACGTCTTCATACATTCCCGGAACGGGAGGTTCGTGGGGTTTACTTTCCAATCCTGGTCAATATGCCGTATCAACTGCACCGTCATTAGTACATAATAATTTTTTAAACTGTGGTGATCACACTACCGGAAATGGTAATATGTATATTGCAAACGGTGCTTCAACACCAAACACGATTGCTTGGTCGCAAACAGTTACCGTTATTCCAAATACAGATTATGTCTTTTCCTTTTGGCAAATGAATGTTTTGAATGCTGTAGAGACTTCCAATCTGCAACTGTATATTAATTCCGTTCCCATCTCGGCTATCTTACCTACGAGCACATCAGGTTGTGTTTGGCAAGAAAATATGGGTTATTGGAGTTCAGGCACGTCGACTCAAGCGGTTTTATCCATTGTTAATCAAAGTACCTTAAGTTCAGGTAACGATTTCGCAATTGACGATATATTCTTTGCGCCAGTGTGTATTGTGGAAGATTCAATCGTTGTTGCTTACGATACAACTCAAGTCAATGCTGGTCCAGATATTACCTTTTGTGCGAATGAATCTGAAACGATTGTCGCCAGTGCGAATGATGTGATCATGTCTTGGCAATGGTCTACAGGTGTACCAAGTTTAATTTTCACGCCAGTAGCATCAGGCACGTACACTGTTTCAGGAATTTCAGCAAATGGATGCGTTTCAACAGATGACGTCCAAGTGACAGTCATTCCGATAAATTGGGCAATCGATACCATTATCATGGGGCAAGCAACGTGTGGATCGAATGACGGGTATGTTTCTGCGATTACTTCCGGAACATTCACAGATCCGCCGTCCTATACATGGACTGGACCAGGAAATCCAAGTCCCAATTTTATTAATGCTTCTGTTTGGACAGATCTTTTTCCAGGTTGGTATTACTTGTCAATAGAAAGTAATGGATGTGTCGTGTACGATTCGATTCAAGTAACTCCTGCTAATCCGCCTGTTGCTAGTGTGAGTGCCTCCCCATCATCAGGTACTTATCCGTTAACTGTTGTCCTTGAGAATAACAGTCAGAATGCCACCAATTATGTGTGGAACTTTGGAAATGGGAACACGCTCAATACAACTGATTTGCAAAGTCAAACGCAAACGTATGATACTACAGGTGTTTATACGGTTATGTTAGTCGCTAATTTTGCGAATTGCTCGGATACAGCATATATAACGATCGTAGTAAATGATCCTCCTGTTATTCCTCCTGTTGTTCCTGTTGACATCTCTGCTCCAAATGTGTTGACGCCGAATAATGATGGAATCAATGATGTTTTTCTGCTCAATATGTTGAATATTAAAGAGGTAGAACTAACGATTTTGAATCGTTGGGGAAATCTCATTTATTCAGGAACAGGTATGAATGCTTCCTGGGATGGTAAAACGCAAGATGGACTACCTGCTGGTGAAGGAGTTTATTTCTATATGTACTCAGCAACAGGTATGCAAAATGAATCCTTTGAGGGTCACGGATTTGTGCATTTGATTCGTTAAAGAACCGTTTGAATTTCAATCTCTCGGCTGTTGAACGTTAGTTTATCACCTGCTTTCTTTCCGATAAGAAGGTTGCCCAATGGCGATAGTGGCGATAAGCAAAACAGCGTTAGTTGTTCGTCGATAGTAACTTTCCCTAGCGGAACACAGAGGTAATAACACCCTTCAGACGTCACGATTATGTTACCGATTTGAATAGCATCAAATTGATCTGTTGAATTGATTCGAAGGAATGTCGATCTCATCTGGTTGAGTTCATGCAGTTGTTTACCGAGTTTCTCTTGCTCCAACTGCGTCATCGCTCGTGATGTTTCGTGTTTGTCACCTGCGGAACTTTTCGTGTCAGAAAGTAAAGCCTGCTGAAGTTCAGAAAATTGACGGTCAAGTTCTTGAAGCCGATCCTCAATAACTGCTTTTACTCGCTCAATTAGGTGCTTTTTACTTGGAAAATCGGCCATATAGTTCGTTCAGTTGGTTGCCAACATAAGCGGAATCGTATTGTAAGGCATTGGCTCTTATGGCAATCGGATCGAATTGATCTTTCATCAAAACAAATTTATCCATAGCCGAAACAAGTGTTGCGACATTATCGATTTCGATGTGCAACCCGAATTCGGATGGTAGATTTTTGGCAATCCCGACAGGTGTTGAAATAACTGGTTTTCCGCATGAAAAAGCTTCAGCTAGAACAATCGAAAAGGTCTCATAATGAGAGTTCATAATGAATGCCGAACAGCTTTGAAAATACGGTACAATTTCTTCCTCAGTAAGCGGTCCGACAAAGCGAATGGTAGAATTTGGGTATTTATAAGTACATAATCGCTGCCAATGTTCAAAGGGCTCGTCCGATACGATTGTTAGTTGAGCAGTTGAATGACTCTTGGAGCTGAATTGATCAAATGCCTCTAAGATTCCTGTAATATTTTTAATCCGGTCGTCAAGCGTGGAAACATGCAAAAAGTGAATGGATGCATTGGATTCATTCGTGGGAACGAATAATTGAGTATTCACTGGATTGGGAATGACTTGAATCTCCTTTGACGTTAGAATTCGCTTCATATCGTCTCTTAGTAAATCAGATACAGCAATAAACTGATCAGAATGCGCAATGAGTTTTCTCATCAACAAACGCATCGATAACCCCCAGGTTGACTGTTTAGTCGGTTGAAAGTATGAACCGTGTTCAGTTATGATAAGCGGTCGCTTGAAAAAATTCTTCGCACGAAGAAACAAATAGCCTTTCGGAAGGCAAACGTGTGCATGAATGAGTGTTGGCTTATCTATTTGTTGCAGTAATTTCTTGAAAAGTGCCCGTTCTCTAAAAAACCGAATGAGTCGCCATTTATGATCGGGATAATACCCAATGTGCTCAGTGAGATTAGCCGTTTTATTCGTTTCTATTTCAACTGAATTAATTGATTGATCAGCAATGACGTGAACAACAGTTACAGGTATTGATTCGGCTACTAATTGCGCTTGTCGTTGGACGAAGTTACCTAAATAGGGATTTTTTCGGCTTGGGTACCACGAGCTTAAAACAAGTATGTGTTTTTCCGAAGTACGCATAGTAAACGAATTGAGATGAATCAAAAGTGATTAAACTGGCTGTAAGGTTTTAGTAAATACGTATTTTATTTGTGCTAATGCGTAATCAATTTCGGCTTTTGTAGTGTAGCGTGAAAAGGAAAAACGCACATTTGGTCTTGACACATCGGCTCCAATTCCTTCCAACACATGTGATCCTTTCGTAGCACCAGAAGTGCAAGCTGATCCACCACTAACCGCAATGCCTTTAAGATCAAGCGTAAACAGCAGTAATCCAGCTTTTTCAAGAGGAGGGAAGCACACGTTAAGAACAGTGTAAAGTGACTTTTCCGGATCAGTCTCACCATGAAAACCAATCGTTGGAAAATGCGATTTCAATTCGTTCATCATGTACGTTTTTAATTCTTGTACCTGACGGTGATGATCGGCCACATCCTCGTATGCTAAGTCCATTGCTTTAGCTAACCCAACAATTCCATAAACGTTCTCCGTGCCACCACGAAGTCCGCGTTCTTGAGAACCACCATGAATCAATGTGTCTACTTTTACTTTTCGGTTGACATATAAAAATCCAACGCCTTTGGGTCCATGAAATTTATGCGCGGCACACGTGATAAAATCAATATCAAGTTGAGATAAATCGAATGGATAATGTCCCATCGTTTGGACAGTGTCTGAATGGAAAAGCGCATGGTGTTTTCTGCACAATTCACTAATTCGATTTAAAGGTAAAAGTGTCGCGATTTCATTGTTGGCGTGCATTAAAGAAACCAACGTTTTATCTTCAGTCATCAGAAGTTCTTCCAAGTGTTGGAGATCAACATGACCTTTGCTATCGATCCGCACGTAACTAACTCGAGCAAGACCTTGGTTGGCAATTGCTTCAGCCGTATGTCCAACAGCATGATGTTCAATTGTTGTTGTAATGATGTGCGTGACACCCATCTGTTTAACGCTTGAATACAAGGCAATGTTATCTGCCTCTGTTCCACCAGATGTAAATAAAATCTCAGCAGGAGTGCACGATAAATGCTTTGCAACTAATCTTCTAGCGGTTTCAATCAATGCTTTAGTTTGACGACCGTAAAAATGAGTGGAGGAGGGATTTCCAAATCCTTCAGAGAGTATTGGAAGCATGGCCTCAACAACCTCAGGAGCAATTGGTGTTGTCGCCGCATTATCCAGATAG
>CANHQC010000127.1 GCA_947462695.1 Flavobacteriales bacterium
AACCGCATCCGCTTCAAATGGCTGTATTGTCGAAGATTCCATTTACATATGGGTCAGTCCGTTGGGCAATGAAACGGTTACGGCATGGGCGCAAGACATTCTCGTTCCCGAAGGTGGAACGACTGCGTTATTCGGTTCGCCTGCTGGGTATGAATACATATGGACGCCGTTGGGTGGAATTGTGAATCCGAGTGCTCAAACAACCAATGTAACGGTCGAACAAACATCCATTTACACGTTCACTGTCACGGATGGTATTTGTACGAAATCGGATACAGCGCTTGTCAAGACATACGCCTTCATTTGCGGTGATCCCTACATTTACGTGCCAAATGCGTTTACTCCAAATGGTGACAATGAAAACGATGTCTTGTTCGTTCGCGGACAGTTGTTGGAAAAAATGGTATTCCGTGTATTCAATAGGTGGGGAGAAATGGTGTTTGAAACGTACGATCGTTCTTCCGGCTGGGATGGTATTTTTCGAGGAAGACAATTAGATCCTGACGTGTACGATTGGTACCTCGAAGCAACATGCATCGATGAATCCCAATCCATCATCAAAGGTAATGTAACCTTAATGCGCTAATTATAAACAATATACAGATTAATGAAAAAGATCATCACGAGTAAATCAGAAGCATTTTTAGAAAAGTACTTGAACAATCCTAGTCCAACGGGATTTGAATCGGAAGGTCAAAAACTGTGGTTGAGTTACATTAAACCATACATTGAAGAGTATTTTACAGACAATTATGGTTCAGTTGTCGGAGTAATCAATCCAAAAGCGAAATATAAAGTAGTTATAGAAGCGCATGCAGATGAAATTTCTTGGTTTGTGCATTACATCACAAAAGATGGCTTTATTTATTTGCGCAGAAATGGAGGATCAGATCACATGATTGCACCATCTAAACGCGTAATTATTCACACGGATAAAGGAATTGTAAAAGCGGTTTTTGGTTGGCCAGCCATTCATATGCGTCAGCAAAAAGAGGAAACACCAAGTTTGAAAAATATCTTTTTGGATTGTGGATGTAGCTCTGATAAAGAGGTTGAAAAACTTGGAATACACGTCGGATGCGTAGTAACGTTTGAAGATGAATTTATGATGCTGAATAATAACCGCTACGTGGGTCGCGCATTAGATAACCGCATGGGTGGATTCATGATTGCTGAAGTAGCTCGTATATTGAAAGAGGAGAAAATTAAGTTGCCATTTGGTTTGTACATTGTGAACTCCGTTCAAGAAGAAATAGGACTTCGTGGAGCTGAAATGATTGCCCACCGCATTAAGCCAGATGTAGCGATTATAACGGACGTTTGTCACGACACGCATACGCCTATGGTGGACAAAATTGAAAATGGCGATTTGAAGTCAGGTGAAGGTCCGGTATTGACTTATGGTCCGGCGGTACAAAACAACTTACTTAAACAAATCATCCATACAGCTGAAAAAGCGAAAATTCCTTTTCAACGTGCAGCGGCTTCGCGTTCAACAGGAACGGATACGGACGCTTTTGCCTATTCAAATGAAGGCGTTAGCTCAGCGTTGATTTCGTTGCCTTTGCGCTACATGCACACCACAGTAGAGATGGTTCGAAAAGAAGATGTGGAAAATACGATTCGCTTGATCAAAGAAACGTTATTGAGTATTGAAGATGGTCAAGATTTTAGGTATTTGAAGTAGGATTGTTTGCTCGTAAGTATACCATTCCATTCGATTTTTAAACATATTAGTTGAACTTTTCATCGGTTAAACAGTTAACCTCTGCATTTTCGTATATTGCGGACTTAAACCACACAAAACTAAGTTATGAAAAAAGTTACCGTAGTCATTGGTATGCTCTTGAGCACGACTTACAGTCAGGCGCAATTGTTTAGTGATGATTTTGAAGCCTATACCACAGGCGCACTTGGACCACAATCTTCCAGTTGGACGACATGGAGTGGAACAGAAGGAGGAGCTGAAGATGGCATTGTATCTACTGCACAAGCAAGCAGCGGAACAAATAGTATTTATTTTAACTCCACTGCAGCAAGTGGAGGGCCACAAGATTGTGTATTGGATTTCGGTCCTTTGTACAATTCAGGAGTGTTCACGTTTACAGCTGATTTTTATGTGAACGCCAATAAGTCGGCTTATTTCAATTTTCAAGGATCTCAGACAATCGGGTCTTTGTGGGCATTGAACGTTAATATGTCCAATGGAACAGTAAGTATTGACGATGGTATTTCAGCTGATTTGGCTATAGGTTCATATACACCTGCAACTTGGTTTACCTTAGAAATTGAGGCCAACTTAACACTTGGATTGTGGCGAGCATTTATAGACGGAACACAAATTGGTGTTTGGGAAAATGGAGTTAATACTTTAGCTTCAATCGATTTATTCCCGCTACAAGGAAGTCAGTTTTATGTAGACGATGTCAGTTTCGATCAACAAGCCTATGCGTTGCCTACATTGAACGCAGCTGTTTCCGGTTTGGATATGGGAGGAAATATCGCCACTCAATCGGTTACACCTACAATTACAGTAATGAATGCGGGAACAACGCCAGTGACATCGTTTTCGGTATCACTGAATTACGGCGGTGTACCATACGTGCAAAACATTACTGGAGTTAATTTAGCATCACTTGCTTCACAAGTGGTCTCTTTTCCGGGTGTTGTCTTAGCTGCTGGTTCATCAACTGTTACGGCAACTGTTTCTAATGTCAACGGTGGGGCGAATGACAATGATCCAACTGACGATTCTGGATCAATTGTGATCAATCCGGTTGTACCAGCTCCTGGAAAAATGGTCGTTGGAGAAGAAGCTACTGGTACATGGTGCCAATGGTGTCCAAGAGGAGCGGTTTACATGGATTTGTTTGAACAAGAATATAGTCAGTTCTGGGCGGGTATTGCTGTTCACAATGCTGATCCAATGGCCGATGCAGTATATGACGCTGGGATGGGCCAATTGATTGGCGGATATCCAAGTGCGTTGGTAGATCGTGGAACAGATGTAGATCCATCCGGGATGGGTCCACAATTCTTCAACCGTTTACAAACAGCACCAACTGCCCTGATTGAAAATGGTGCAACTTGGGATCCGGCAACACGTATGCTCTATGTGTCTGTAACGGCAGATTTTCAAGCTTCAGCAAACAACAATTACAAAATAGCTTGTGTGTTAACGGAGGATGAAGTGACCGGAACCGGAGGCGGTTGGAGCCAATCCAATTCGTATGCTGGTGGCGCTAATGGTGTAATGGGTGGATATGAATCTCTACCGAATCCAGTTCCTGCTGCACAAATGGTGTACAACCACGTTGCACGTTCCATTCAACCGTCTTTTGCCGGATTTGCGAACAGCTTCCCTACAACAGTAAACGCTGGAGATAACCATACGGTGAACTTCTTGTTCATTCTTCCGCAAGGTTGGGATGAAACTAAAATCCATATTATCGGAATGTTGATCGATCCAACTGGAAAAGTCGATAATGCCGGAAAAGCAACGATTACTGAGGCTGTGGATAATGGATTGCAAAACGGAACAGTAGCCAATGTGGAAAGTGTTTCACTCACTCAAGTGGATGATCGTTTTCAACTTTTCCCAAATCCAACATCATCAAATGCAACTGTTTCTTTAACGATTCAAGAAGCTTCAACTGTTGAATTGAGTATTACGGATATGTCTGGTAAAGTAATGAATCAACGTGATTATGGTCAATTATCAGGTTCATACACGATTGATTTGCCAACTGCTGATTTTCCTGCAGGAATCTATTTGGTTGAATTGACAATCAATGGAGAAAAACAAGTAAAGCGATTGGTGAAAGAATAATAACAAGCGAATTTATCGAGAAGGGCATTCAACAGAATGCCCTTTTTTTATGGCAGAATTCAGTATTTTTGCACCATGAAATGGATTGGTCAACGCGTAAGTTTTGTGGATGATAAGGGGTGGACAACTATCGTGATCTATCCCGAGAAAAAGCCCATCGTAACAGGTCTAATGGGAGCATGGGTTGCCATGTGGTTGGTTATTGGTGCAACTGTCATTTGGTCATTGTTTTCGCTTCAGCTGGCGCAACAAGAAAAAATAATCTTGTATATCTTTCTTACTTTCTGGGGATATTACGCAGTGAAAGTTGTTCGTTCGTTTTTCTGGATTTTATGGGGAAAAGAATTGATCAAAATCGATGAAACAGCACTCCATTACAAACGTTCAATTAAGAAGTACGGTCGATCGGCTCCGTATTACCTAGAGAATATCCGTAAAATTGAATTGTTTCAACCCGAGAAACGCTCGCTACAGTCCGTTTGGGAATCTTCTCCTTGGGTTCAGGGTGGAGAACGCATTCAGTTTAAACACATGAATAAGGTCGTTAGAATGGCCAGGAAATTGGAAGAAAAAGACGCCAAATTGCTTTTTTCATTGGTTACTAAACGAATTGATGATCACCTTCGCCGCAAGAAATAATCAATTAAGGCTGTACAAAAAACCTTCTTTTTACTTGTGCTGATTTTCCTTCTCGATCACTCGCTTCAAAATGGATGTAATATTCTCCATTGGCGTTTGTTGGAATGTCCGAATGACCTTGGAAGCTTTTCTTTTTCTCCGTTGAAACAAGGTCTTCAGTTGAAGTTAATACGAAATCACTTGAAGGCACGCCGTTCACATCACCAATATACATTCGAATCGTTGCGATACTTCTGTCGTCCTCAATGTTTGCCTCGTAATGAAAGTTAGTCCCCGCTTGATAATACGCATCCTCAATTGGAGAGATGATGGTAATGGATGGTGGATTTTTATCTTTACATGAAGCGAGTAACATTACTATAGCAAAAGCGAAAGTGCCAATTTTAAGAAAAGATTTCATACCAGTATTTTTACGTTAGCTCAATTTTTTAGTCATTTTATAATGTTGCAAGATACCAAATAAGTTGTGTGAAGGCGCTACCCATTCATACCCAATACTTTTATAGAATTCAACAGCATAATCTCGGGCATGAAGCACCATTTCGGTATATCCTGATTGCAGTGCTTTAATTTCGGTACTTTCCATGATTAATTTACCGTAACCACGACCTTGCAGTTCAGCTTCGACAGCCACAAATCGAACTTGGGCACACTGTTCTTCAAAATGATCTAATCGTGCGATAGCCACAATTCTATTACCTGAGAATAGGGCAAAATGGATTCCTGACTCATCGCCATCGTTTCGTTCACTTCCCCGCGGTTGATCGAGAGGTTCCCGCAAGATACGGTAGCGTAAATCGAAATACGCGTCCCATTCTTGCTGATTCTCTGGTGTTCTTATTTCGTAATCCATTTGAAGGCAATTGAACTTACGCGTTTGGTATCTATTCCATTTATTTTTTCGGACTTTACCATCGCTTGTGCGTGTTTCTCTTGAAAGACCTCCTCTAAATTCTTTATAACAGCTGTCGGAACGTGCAACCTGTGCATTTCGTTTAATATAGATGCGGTATTTTTTTGGTTGATTTTTTCTTGAATTTTTACGGCCAATTCAGTGCGGTTTTTTACCCGATTGTGATTCGTTGCAAATTGAATACTTGAAACCAATACATCTAACCCGAGAAAAGCGCATAATTTTTGAAAGTGACTGTCGCTTCCGATGGCAAAAGTGATCCATTTCCCATCTTTCGTTTGGAATAATTCTCCGTATGGTGCAATGTTCGGATGCTTACTTCCGATTCGCTTTGGAACGTGACCAGCCATCAAGTAATTAGAAGCCTGGTTAATTAAACTAGATATTGCCGCATCGTACAACGAAACACTCACCGTTGATCCTTTTCCATACTTTTCACGCGAAAGTAATGCAATCAAGATGGCCTCCTTTAGCTGATGAGCGGCTAATACGTCAATCATGGCAACAGGCATTTTAACAGGCAGACCGTTTTCTTCGCCGTTCATCGCCATATATCCTGTTTCGGCCTGAAGGATGAGGTCATAAGCCACGCGATCACTATCCGAACCA
>CANHQC010000128.1 GCA_947462695.1 Flavobacteriales bacterium
GAATCGAATCGCTGTTTTTTTCATCATTTATGGCTTCAAATTCATCTGGCCGGAAGTATGTACGCTTACCATTTAGCATCAAACTATTGACGTGTCCAAACAAGCGGGCCTCCTCTAATGTCCTGTAACCATAATACATTTTACGGGGAACGCCTCGTCGCTGAATCATGCCATTTTTCATTAATACGATGCGATCCGATAAACTCAACACATCCGAGCCGTCATGTGAAACCAGAATAATGGTTGTTCCCCTCACCTGCTTCAATTCAATCAAATACGTGATTAACTTCAAGCGAAGCCTTCCATCCAAATGGGAAAAAGGTTCATCCAACAACAACACTTTCGGTTCTCTTGCTAATGCGCGAGCTATGGACAAACGCTGCTGCTCTCCTCCCGACAAGGTATGCGCTTTTTGAGTTCTCACGTCATTTAATTCGAGTAACCCTATCAACTCATCAACGAATCGATCACGGACGTTAGTTGGCAAATACAAAATACATTCTCGGATATTTTCTTCAACGGTATGAAACGTATCTAATTTGAAATCCTGATTCACCAATTGAATTTCAGGATGACCGGGAACTAAACGTTCCGATGGTCCTTTAACACGTTCGTCATTGTAACTTACCTGTCCGGACGTTACATCAATTAATCCTGCTATGATTTTTAATAACGATGATTTACCAGCACCGCTTTTCCCAACAATACCTAATGTCTCTCCTGATTTAACTTCAAATGAAATTCGATCAAGTATTGTTCGCTCATAATTCAGTGATACATTTTCGACAACGATCATTCCGTAATTAATTCAGAAGGAAATGATTTAGATGCGATATAAATTCCGGGGATGGGATTGGCCATTGGTTCATAGTCCTTAAGGAATAATTCAATTTTCCATCGTTGCTCGTCCTTTGTTTGTTCAAAACGATCGACCAATGATTCAGATGCCGCAAGTTGCGTAACAGATCCATCATCGTTCACCACATCAAAAATCAACATGTCTTCTACCGGAATTTCAAATGCATCGCCCGAAGCATAAGCCCCACGAATAATATAAATAGCCTTTCGATGAGTCTCAACCTTAACAACGTTCGAAGTAATCATTAACTCATCCTCCCAATCGAATTTTCGGTTCATTTCGGAATCTTTCCCCCCATTATGTTGATCTGCATATTCTTGAGAGAAATGCTCATTCAACACATAAACATGCACTTCACACTGCATAATATCTATTTTGGTCTAAAATTAACTGCATTCTTTGCCTAATTAACGTTTTCATATTAATTCAATCCACATCCTTTTGTTACTTTTGCCGCAACCAACTCTCATACGTGCATCGAATTTCACTCCATAAAAAAAAAACAGACTCACTTCTTAGAAAACATCCGTGGGTATTTTCGGGAGCGATTTACAGTGATACATCAAGTATTGAAGATGGAGAAACGGTCACGGTAGTAGATCACCACGATCGTTTTCTAGCGATTGGTCATTTTCAACACGCCACTATTGCCGTTCGTGTATTAAGTTTTGAAGAGCGGGAGATAAACGCTGACTTTTTTAAGGATAAGATCGGTTCTGCTGTTGAATGGCGAAAAAAAATGAACCTTCTTCGTGAAGACAATTCCATTTGCCGATTAATTCACGGTGAAGGAGATTCTTTGCCCGGACTAATTGTTGATTATTACAACGGTGTTGCTGTTATTCAATGCCACAGTATTGGTATGTACCGATCGCTTTCCTTTATATCGGAAGGACTTCAAGCAGCATTGGGCAATGAGTTAAAAGCCGTTTACTCAAAATCGTCTGACACACTTCCAGAGCGCATTGAAAGTCAAGACGGATACGTATTTGGCACGTGTGAGGTACCGCACCACGCGCTGGAAAATGGCGTTGCGATTGCTATTGATTGGATCAATGGACAAAAGACAGGCTTTTTTATCGATCAGCGTGAAAACCGAGAACTCTTAGGAAAATACGCCAAAGGAAAAAAAGTACTGAATACCTTTTGTTATTCTGGAGGATTCAGTTTGTTAGCCTTAAAAAATGGTGCATCACTGGTTCATTCGTTGGATAGCTCGAAAAAAGCCATCGAACTTACCAATGCGAATATCGCACTGAATAATTGGACTGAACAACATGCCTCGATAGTTGCTGACGCGATGGAATACATGAAAGCACTTGAGGAGGATTACGACATTATTGTACTCGATCCACCCGCATTTGCTAAGCATCGGGACAAACGACACAAAGCCATTCAAGGATACAAACGACTGAATGCACATGCGATTCGCCAAATAAAACCGGGCGGACTGATCTTCACGTTTTCCTGTTCACAAGTGATTGATAAGAACATCTTCACAAACACTATAATTGCTGCGGCGATTGAGGCCGGAAGAAATGTTCGGATTCTGGAACAGCTGCATCAACCCGCTGATCACCCTATCAATGCCTTTCACCCCGAAGGAGAGTACCTCAAAGGACTTGTAATCGCTGTCGACTAATGGTACTGAATATTCGCTATAAGACCATTTTGAGCGTTGCCATTCCATTGATGGTTTCCAGTTTTATTCAGTCAATTGTTTTACTGACAGATGCGTCTATGATCAGTCGCTACAGCACGTTGGCATTTGATGCGGTTGGAAATGGCGGACTGATATACGTTACCTTATATATGGCATTGGTTGGAATGGGTGACGGTGCACAAATCATCATGGCGAGAAGAATTGGCCAGAATCGACCAAAAGAAGTCAGTAAGTTATTTTCTTCCTCTTTAATTACACACTTATTTTTAGCTGGAGTATTGTTTGTCTTGACACAATACATAATGCCAGATTGGTTACTTACCTATTCCAAGAATAAGGCATTAGCCGGACTTCAAGGCGATTACATTCGAATTAGAAGTTTCGCGTTATTTTTTGCGATGATTACACTTTCCATTCAAGCTGTATTCTTGGCAAAAGGAAAAACATGGGTGGTGCTTATTGCTGCATTAGTTACAGCCTCAACGAATATTGTCCTAGACTATGGAATGATATTCGGCGAATTGGGCTTCTCAGAAATGGGATTGAAAGGAGCAGCTTGGGCATCAACAATTGCCGATGGCGCTGGGATGCTAACCCTTTTATTGTTTTTACTTTTTTCGAAGGAGCGAAAGGAATTCGATTTATTATCGACGTGGGAAATTCGAAAAGCTGACATTATGGAATTGGTTAAAGTCGGAAGTCCTTTGATGTTTCAATTGTTCATTGCATTGGCTGTTTGGACTGTTTTTTTCACATGGATTGAGCAAATTGGCACCTTTGAATTAACGGTTTCCCAAAATATCCGATCGATTTACTTCCTTGCATTTGTTCCAATCTGGGGATTCGCAGGAACGACAAAAACCTATATTTCGCAATACCTGGGTCAAAAAGAATACCGCTTAATACCTATCATTCAGAAACGCATTCAGTTGTTGACAATCGTTTTCCTGCTGTTGTTTTTTCATGGCGCAATTATTTATCCCGAACAGTTAATTGGTTTGATCAATCCAAACGATATTTACTTGGATAAAAGCGCAGAGATCATGCGATTTGTTGCTGTTTCTATCTTACTTTATGGTTTTGTAAGCGTGTATTTTCAAACAGTGAACGGAAGTGGAAATACCATGATCAGTTTTCTAATCGAATTGACATGTATTATATGTTACCTCATCTCTGCCTATATATTAATAAAGGTTTGGCAAGTGGATATTTTCTGGATTTGGTCGGTTGAGTACGTCTATTTCGGAATAATGGGACTCACCTCCTATCTTTATTTGAGAAATACCGATTGGAAGAAAAAAGTGATTTAATGATGTCTTCAGCTTTACGCATTGTTTTCATGGGTACACCGACATTTGCTGTTGGCGTATTGGATAAAATGGTCAACGACGGACTTACTATTGTTGGAGTAGTTACAGCAACAGACAAGCCTGCCGGTCGAGGCCAACAACTTCAACAAAGCGCCGTCAAGCAGTTCGCGTTAGCACATAATCTACCTGTTTTGCAACCGGAACGATTGAAAGATGAGCAGTTCATTGAAGACCTAAAAGCACTTCAGGCCGATTTGTTCGTAGTGGTTGCTTTTCGCATGTTACCGGAAGTCGTTTGGTCGATGCCGCCGAAAGGAACGATTAACCTTCACGCTTCACTACTTCCAAATTACCGCGGAGCAGCACCAATCAATTGGGCGATAATGAATGGAGAACACGAAACCGGTTTGACGACCTTTTTCATTGAGAAAGAAATCGATACTGGAAATATTATTGCTCAAACAAAGGTTCCAATTACACATGATGATACCGCTGGAACATTGCACGACAAACTCATGTCAGTTGGTTCAGCTTTGGTTGTAAAAACGGTAAGAGACATTGAAACAGGCCACGTTACCCCGGTTAGTCAAACCGAAAAATTAACTGGCGAAGAAAAGGACGCACCGAAATTGTTTAAAGAAGACACTAAAATCAATTGGAACCGGACAGTTGAGCATGTGGTGAATCACATCCGTGGACTTTCACCTTTTCCGACGGCCTGGTGTACAATAGTCAATTCCCAGGGAGAAGAAAAACAACTTAAAATCTACTTGGCAAAAGGGAGCGATCGCGCCAAAGGAGCTACAACTGAAATTGTAGAAGAAGGAAGACGACTGTTTTTCCCATGCAGTGATGGCTATATTGAAGTGCTTGAATTGCAACCGGAAGGAAAACGGAAAATGACTACAAAAGACTTTCTTGCGGGTAACTCACTCGAAAATGCGCGTGTTAAAATTTGACGACATTTTTCCTGTTTTTGTCGAAATCCCTAGAAATGGCAAGGCTTTCAGGCCGCTTTATCAACAAATTTTCAGTTTTTTCAACAAAAAAGGCCATTTTTAGCCCAAAACACTTGACTGGCAAGGATATTCAGATATATTTGCCAGTATTAATTAATTACAAACAACTAAAAAACAAAACTATGAACAAAGCAGAATTAATTGATGCTATCGCAGCAGAGTCTGGATTGTCAAAAGCAGATGCTAAAAAAGCATTAGACGGATTTGTAAGCGCAACAGCTAACGCATTGAAAGGCGGAGACCGTATCTCATTAGTAGGATTTGGTTCTTTCTCTCTTTCTAACCGTGCAGCGCGTACAGGACGTAACCCACAAACTGGAAAAGAAATTAAAATTGCTGCTAAAAACGTAGTACGTTTCAAAGCAGGAGCTGAACTTTCTGGAAAAGTAAACTAATTCACTCCATAGTGAAAAGAAAAGAGGATCAACTGGTCCTCTTTTTTTTATCCTAAAAGATCTAAAGCAACTACCTTTGTCGCCTGCTCGATGAATTCAACACCAACAGACGATTGCTTTATTCGCTTCACGCAGCTGAAGGACGACAATGTGTTACCCAACACCTTAGGCTATCCATTCTACTACACCCCTCACCCATTGGCCATTCAGGCAGCGAATCAATTGCAAACAATTATTGAGGAAAAGTCGGCAGAATGGAAACATAATTTTGGATTGATCAATGAAGAAAATGCCATCGGTAAAATGTTTGGCGTTCTGGTCGTTCAGAATCAGCAACAAGAAGTGGGATTTTTAGCCGGATTTTCAGGAAAACTAGCAGACAAAAACGATCACCTTGGATTCGTTCCGCCGGTATTCGACATGTTAAGAACCAATAGTCACTTCCGAAAAGAAGAACAAGAAATCCATAAAATTACCCTAGAGCTGGAATCGCTTCTTGAAGACCCAAGCCTCATCGCGCTGCAAGAAAAAATCACATTACTTAACGAAAAGCAACAGCAAACGATCGCTGAAACGAAAGAACAAATTAAGCAGAATAAAAAAGAACGGGACGCCAGGCGAAAATCAATCGAAACTTTATCGGAAGAGGAATTCAATGCACTCTCGGCGCAATTAGCCAACGAAAGCAAACAAGAACAACTTGC
>CANHQC010000129.1 GCA_947462695.1 Flavobacteriales bacterium
AGAAAAACAAAGGCTGTCTAATAAGGACAGCCTTTGTTTTTGATTATTACCAGCCCGAGTAATTGCCCGCTGGATCGAATGATCCACCCCCGATAATTGCTCCATCTTGAAAACTCGACGTTTCAAAAACGATTAGCTTTCCATCAAGCTTGATTACTTTGCCCTTAGGTATTTTCACAATAATTTCTACTTCCTGATCCCTCAAATGATCGCGTTTCGGGAAAGTGAAATAGGTAGGTAATATTAACTCGTTTCCATTTAATGAGGAAGAGTAACGTATACGTTTAATTCGTTGAACTGCCTCTTTCGTTGAATTCCCTTTGGCACTTACTTGATGGAAAACGCGAAACAATGAATCTGGTGATTGTTGGTAAGTGATTTCAATACCATGGATTGTTGCATTTGGGCCATTTACGGTCAGCGATTGATCTTCGTCAAGTGACATTTTTTCATTTTTTACTGAATAGATACCCAAAGATCGAGTCGTGATCGTCAACGTGTCTCCAGAATACGTATGTGTGGGTCGTTCTATTTCGACTTCTTCTTTGAATGCATTTGCTGTTTTTGTTCCAATAGCAGTGCAGATTATTATTCCGATTAAACCAACGGAAAAAGTTATCCAACTCGTATATTTAATGAGTTTACTTTTAACATTAAAGACAAGCGAACTTCCCGAAATTAGTAGGAAGAACATTAGACAAATCAAGGTTAAAGTAATTCCGAGAAATGCCCAGCTTGTATCTTTCGTATCTTCGAATACCAAGGAATTCAATTCTGTAAGGGTAAGTTGATGCCCGTTAAATTCAATTGATCCCAAATTATCATGGTTAATGAAGAAAATTACCAGTGCTATGAATAGTAAAATTCCCAGTGACATAATCACGTATCCCATAACTTTCAAAAAGAACCTTGCAATACGAACGAATAGATTTGAGTCATTTTGATTCCGTTTTATTCGATCACGCCATGTTGATGCAGTAGACTTTAATCGTTCACTCGCCTGTTCTACTTCCTCTTTTACATTGTCTAACGTAATTGGTTTACCGTGCATACGTAATTTATCGATTGAGCTATTGGCTTTAGGTACAATTACCCAGAGAATAATGTATAAGGGCAAACCAAATCCAACTGTCAAAAAGACAAGGGCAAAAAGGGCACGAACGACAACCACATCAATTCCAAAATAGGCTGCAATTCCGCTGCAAACTCCTGCGATCATTCCATGTTCTGGATCTCGGAAAAGTCGCTTTTCAGCTGTTGATTTTGATTCTGAAGTTGAAGAGCCCGAAAAGGTTGCTTCTTCTGTTTCAATAAATTCGTCGGGATTGCCTAGTGTATTCAATATAGAACGCATATCCTCTAAGTCAATAACTTCTTTTTTAGGAGTACTTTTTTGTTGGCATAATTCAGCAATTCGCAGTTCTATGTCTTCAATGATTTCCTTTTTGCCAGCTGTATTTTCAAGTATTGTCTCTACTCTAGATAAGTATATAGATAACAAGTCATAAGCATCTTCTTCAACGAGTATATGCATTGATTTAATGGTGATTGAAATTGTTTTCTTCATGTTAGTTATGATTGAGTGATTTGATTTACAGCACCACGAAGTTCATTCCATGTACTGTCGAGTTCCGTTAAAAATGCCTTGCCTAAGGTAGTAAGAGAAAAGTATTTTCGTGGAGGACCAGAAGTAGATTCCTCCCAGCGATAGGTTAATAATTCCATATTTTTTAGACGCGTTAATAATGGATAAAGCGTCCCTTCTACCACGATGAGTTTTGAATCTTTTAATGTTTCCAGAATTTCAGACGGATAAGCTTCCTTTTTCTTGGATAGTATAGAAAGGATGCAATACTCCAAAATTCCTTTTCGCATTTGCGCCTGTGTATTTTCTAAATTCATATTACTTAAATCTTATGCAAAGATATATGTAAAAGAATGAACTATGTAATACATAGTACTAAATAATACAAAAAAACTTATACTAAGTCAAAAAGTACCTTTAATTCACCCCCGCTAAATGTAAATGCTCTTCTAATGAGGATTCAACATGTTCAGTGATTAGCGCATAGAATGATTCACTTTCATGATTAACCTGTACTTGTTCTAATGCGTGGTAATAACGCATGCGATCATCAAAGTTTCCTTTCAGATTGGCAATTGTATACCCGTGTTGCAGCAGAATCAAATTCATAACCAACCGAGCTGTTCGTCCATTGCCATCGACAAATGGGTGTATGGTTACCAATCGCTCATGCATTTCCGCTGCTAAAATTATAGGATGTAAATAAGCACGTCTGGTTTGATAGAAAACAAAGTAATCTTCCATCATTTGATCAATAAGATAGGGCTCTGGTGGCACATGTGCACTTCCTGAAATACGCACTGGAACAGTGCGGTAAATACCTGCGTTCCTGTCATCAACTCCTTTAAGGATTAATTGATGCAATTGTTTCAAATGATACGAATTGAACGGTACTTGTTGGCGGACTAAGTCCTTTACTAATTCAATTGCTTCTTTGTGGTTGACAACTTCTAAATGTTCACGCATACTTTTTCCTCCAATAGTAATTCCTTCGTTAATTACGAGGTGCGTTTCTTGTAAGGTTAGCGTATTCCCCTCTATGCGATTGCTTTCAAATGTATAAGAGGTGTTGAAATACTCCTCCATTTTTTGTAATTGAACTTGATCCAATGGTTTACATGAATTCCAGCTTGTTTTCAATTGATTTATCCTTGTTAGAGATGCTTCAATTTTCGTCGAGTAATTGATTGTTGTCATGAACGTAGTGCTTCGCAGAAATGATACACGTTCTTCCGCAACAGCTAAAATTTCACCCGCAATTTCTGGGTAACCTTTAACGAGATCAACTATTTCTTCGGCTAGATAATAGGTTAAAAGTTCGTTATAGTCAATTTCAAGTTCTTTCGCGAGTATATAAAGTTGATGCTTTGTGGGTTTACGTTTACTCGCTAAAATTCGACTCATTAAACTGGAGTCAATTCCCAGTTTAGAGGCAAGTTCACTAATTTTTAGTTTTTTCTCTATTCGTTTTTTATCCAACAACATGAATGACAAAAAATAACATGACAAAAATAGTCATTTTATTTTTGTTTAAAAAACTCACGAAAATTATTTCAGTGAGTTCTCTATTTTATTTTTCCTTCTGGTTTTACCCTAAGACTTCCGCCATTTTCATGCCTATATGTGCCGGTGAATCAACTACATGAATGCCGCATTCACGCATGATTCGCTTTTTCGCTTCAGCTGTATCGTCAGCTCCACCAACAATTGCACCAGCATGACCCATTGTTCTACCTTTCGGTGCAGTTTCTCCTGCGATAAATCCAACAACAGGTTTTGTACCGTTTTCTTTAATCCATCGAGCGGCAATGGCTTCTAGGTTTCCGCCAATTTCACCAATCATTACAATTCCTTCTGTTTCTGGGTCATTCATAAGCAATTCAACAGCCTCTTTCGTTGTAGTTCCGATAATTGGATCACCACCAATACCAATAGCCGTTGTAATTCCTAAACCAGCCTTAGCGACTTGATCAGCCGCTTCGTAAGTCAATGTTCCTGATTTAGAAACAATACCAACTTTTCCTTTCTTGAAAACAAATCCAGGCATGATTCCAACCTTTGCTTCGCCAGCGGTAATAACACCCGGACAATTTGGACCAATTAAGCGACAATCAAAGCCCTTTATATATTCTTTAGCCATTACCATGTCCTTAACAGGAATGCCTTCTGTAATACAAACAATAACTTTTATCCCCGCATTTGCTGCTTCCATTATCGCGTCTGCGGCAAAAGCAGGTGGAACGAAAATGATGGATACATCTGCGCCAGTTGAATTTACGGCATCAGCAACACTATTAAATACCGGACGGTCTAAATGTGTACTTCCACCTTTACCAGGTGTCACACCACCTACGACATTCGTTCCGTATTCAATCATTTGACCGGCGTGAAAGGTTCCCTCACTTCCGGTAAATCCTTGAACGATAACTTTTGAATCTTTGTTTACAAGTACACTCATGGTTGCTTTTTAATTCTGTTTGTGCAGCGCAAAAATAGGATTTTAGAATCGAACTACAAGTAAACATCAAGTAAAATTGGCATGTTTTATTTTACCTCATTTACCCTTAAGGTAAATTCTAAAATGGAATGCGGTGGAATCTTCTCAAGATCGTTAGATCCATAGCCAAGATGGGGAGGAATTACCATGTAGGCTTGTCCTCCTTTTCTTAATTCTAAAAGGATTTCTTTCCATGCTGGAATAAGATCTCGGACAGCAAACCTTATCGGTTTT
This sequence comes from Flavobacteriales bacterium, assembly GCA_947462695.1. Classification (GTDB taxonomy): domain Bacteria; phylum Bacteroidota; class Bacteroidia; order Flavobacteriales_D; family Crocinitomicaceae; genus M0103. The sequence continues at coordinate 4,317 of CANHQC010000129.1, forward strand.
ACTTGTTGATCTACTATTGTGCCTGATAACAATCTCCCTGTGTAACTAATTGAAACACTGTCTTGAAATTGAATAAATCTTCCTTGTCCAATGGAATCTATACGATAGTATAAACCCGATGGAGATACTTTACACCTTGTTTTTTTCTTCTTGAGGAATGTCTTTATTTCTGAATCAAACTGTGATTTGTCCTGTTCAGAGTAGGTAGTACATCCAACCAAAAAGAAAAATACCATTTGAAATATTAAGATCGATTTCATTCTAGCGTATGTAAAAGTATGGGTGAAACAATAAAACCTTTTTCTTGTAGACCGCGAACCAATCCATTTTCACCTCCTAAATGACCTGCACCAACCGCGATAAAAAGATTCTGGTCTTCTAGCAATTCAACATGCAATGTGTCCATCCATTTTTTATTTCGGTTATCAAGGAATTGCTCAGTTGGAAAATTAGAATTTACTTCTTGTGCTGAAATGTACAGATAAAGTGAGTCAATGTGTTCATTCAAATACATCGTTTGCAATTCGTTCATTTCTTTTACAATACGCTCCTTCGGCTTTAATGCGGAAAGGACCATTTCTTTTTGATCTTTTTCTGGTAGTTTGTCAAAAAAACCAATTTGTTGTTCAACCGTTTCAAGTCCGATAATTGGCAGTTGCTTTTCTTTTGAAAGAGAATAAAGTTTCATTTCATAGGAGGACGTTTCACCTTCAAATGCCAATTGACTAGCTAATTGAATCACAGCAAAAGGTTTCCATCTTTCTACCATAGAACAGAATAATTTTTCGTTCAGATGTAAATTTTCTTCAGCCCATTTGATGAGGTCATTCACCTCTTTTTTTGTAAAAAAATCAAAAAAGGAGCCTTCATTTAGCGTCAAAAGGGAAAGTGTTTTGAACGGATCAGGTAGCGCACCAATTTCAAGGATTAATTGATCGGAATGCTGCACAATACTATCCAAGGACTTAGGGTAAAGAAATAAATCTGAATCCATGAGATGCATCGTTCCGAATAGGTAACTCGGGGAACTCAAGCCGTTTCCGGATATTTTCCACAACAATCCTTTCTGTTGAGAAGGGAATGGATCGATTTGGGAAAAGGAATTAACGCTAAAAAGTAGACAAATGGACGCGTAAAACCACTTCATCAATTATTCTTTTATCAGCTCAGCGAGGAAATGGTCATCTTCTTCGTGAATCCGTCTTGCTTTTAGACCTACCGATTCTGCAACTTTAAATAAGTTATCAAAATCGACATAAAGCCAGTCAAACCAGGCGCTTTTTTCTTTTCCATAACTCATCTGAAAACGGAAATTCCCATAATATTCAGCATTTAAATCAACCCATAACGAGCCGTCTTCATCTTCGTATAGGTACTTTATATCAGAGGAATCACAAAGAATTTTCCCGCCTTTATTCAATAAACTGGCAGCATGTTGAAGTGTGCGTTCAAGATTAGCTAATGTACCCGCAATTCCTAAGCCGTTCATTAACATGAGAATCGTGTCGAATGACTCGTTTTTCAGATCGAAAAAATTGATGTTTTTTGCATGAACACCTTGTTTCTTCATCCATTCAACGGCTCCCGAAGAGACATCTATCGCGGTTACATCCATTC
>CANHQC010000130.1 GCA_947462695.1 Flavobacteriales bacterium
AACCCACGACTCCACGGACTAAACCCTAGTCCACCTGTAATAAAATGATCACCTTTATTAAAGTGTTGTGCATGTGTTAAGCCCACTGATAAAAGACAGAAAATAAGCGCCAGTTTTTTCATATTGATTAACATTTTGAACCTATTAACAAAGTTAATGGATCAAAGTTTACCGGCAACAACAAAGACTTTGCGTTTGGTAAATAGTAAGCCACCGTCCAGAGAAAATGCCTCAAATACACAAAAATAGGAACCAATTGATGCTTTTACTTGATCATCTGTCGTTCCGTCCCATGTGAAGGTACCTTCGCTTCCTAACAACTCGTTCGAAAACAAAACGTTAACTTCTCTTCCTCTGTCATCGTAAATGGTAAATGTTCCTAATAAACCAGCTTGACTTAATTGGTAGTTTACCTGGAGAACGTCTTCAAATCCATCGGCATCAGGTGAAACGGTTTGACTTGTAAATGAAAAATCACCGTTCATAAGTGCAGGCATATACTGTGAGTTTTTCCCACCGGGTGTGGCAAATCCAATGGATTGCGCAGCAGAATGCCAGTTGAATGATGAGGTTGAAGAACCTTTTGGATCGATACGTTCTAGAGAAACACCGTCCGTTTCATCCAGTAACTTGAAATGCCAATCGTCAGTGTAAGACACATTGTCCATGACTTGGTTGTTGTAAATAAGGTAAACGGTACTGGAATCAACGTTGTAACTCGGGGTTTCGCAGTAAACAAATGTACCTTCAATGGCAAAAGGATAATTTTGTTTCACAAAAACAGAGTCTTTACCTAGAACCGCATATTCGCCCGGCTTCAAATAAAAATGATCAGAGACTGTTTTGAGATTCGCAATCGTATCATCGTCATAATTGGCGAGCTGCCAGTTTTGAAGGTCAATGAGTTTTGTTGATGTATTGATAAGCTCGATCCAATCAGAACCATTGGTCAATGGATCAAAAAGAATCTCGTTAATTTTAATATCGCCAAGAACAGGGACATCAGGTAAAGCAAAATTACTCGACAGATTGGTTTGGTTCATCCAGCAGTCGGCAATAAATTCCATTTCCAAGAGGTATTGTTTACTTGGTTCTAAGTTTTGCGCGAACTGAAGTGTAACCATAGTTGGATGTGGTCCGGAAATATATACAGCTTGAATGCTAATAAATGGGGACACCAAGTAGTTTGCATTTGCCAAATAAGTTGAATCCATTCCCTCTGAAAAGTAGATCTCTAGAAAATTAGGGGCTAACGGTACAAGTTGGACAACCGATGGAGAAATAGTGTCGGCGGAATTATCATAGACACTGTTTATCAATCCTGGTGTACCACCGATTAATGCGTTTGTTGCTTTCCAATTGTCATCGTCCGAGCAAGGGTCATTCGGATTGATCAATTCAAGAGAATATCCACCATCCTCTTTTGTTGGGTCTTTGTACCATTCGTCCGTGTAGGTTAAACGGTCGAGCTCAATTCCAGCAGCATTTTGCAGAATAATCGCATCACCTGAATTATTCAAACTGGGAAAACTGGTTACTGGTAAAGCAACTGTCATCGTGAAGGTATCGACATTAGCTGAGGGACATAAAATACGGTACTCACCTGGAAATAACCAGCCGTTTTGAATAGTTCCGAATGAGGAGGCGTCACCAATTTTCCAACCTGTTAGGTCAATGTATTTTGTGCTTTTATTGTATAATTCGATGAATTCTACTTCTGGTATTCCAACTGAAGGGGAAGGGTCGCACATGAACTCATTGATGATCACATCACCGGGAAATGCGTTTTCTGCAACTAAAAAAGAAAAGTTAACGGATTGACTACCAGAGCTATTTCCGTTTAAATCTGAAATACCGTTCGTCGTTAATTCGTAGGTTGTACCATTTATCAACCCGGGAGGCCACAAGATAAGATGTATTAAGGCAGGATTTACAGCATCTAATTGCGCAGATTGAACCGTTAGCGATGGATTGAACACGTAATTTACCAAAGTTTGAACGGAGTTGTTTTCGAGTGGTTCATTAAATAGCACATCCAGTGAAAGAGCTGATGTGGCTGTTGCAGAAATCAACTGTGGCGGTGTGACATCCACGATGATCGGGCCTACATAAATGTCATCGAAAAAATGTTTTTGAAAGAAACTTGCGGTAGATTGTGTTATGGAAATTCCAAAAAACGAACTTGTACTAATGGATGCATCGTTGACAATACCCTCTTGAAAATACGCGTTTCCTGTCCCTGAAACATCTCGTTCTAATGTCCAATCACCGGTGAGATTTTTAGTCACTTTTATTTTCAACTGGTTGGTGGAATTATTCAGTAAACCATCTACTCCGTCGATGATTTTTGTCGCTGTCCCACTCACTTTTTTATACAATGAAACTTCATCGGTTGTCCCACCTAGTCGGACGAAATAACCAGATATTGAGCTACTTAATAAATTGCCTTGATCGGAAGTTAAGTAGATATCCACATAATTTGCACTTGACGTATTGAATTGCAATTGTGTGAATAATTCCCATTGTCCTTCGCTAGCTTGCGTTGATGGCGTAGACAGGTAAAATGTACTGTTTATTTGCGTTTTATTGGATCTGAGCCGTTTATTTCCAGCCACATCAACAACCGTAAAAACGGAATCATCCCCAGCCCATGTTGGATTCAAATTGAAATTCCCATCAGAAAAATCATCTGTCAACTGACCGTAGACAGTTGAAAAAAAGATGCAGGAAAGCAGGATTAAAAAGTGTTTCATCGCTTATTTACGTCTCTAAATATACTAATTTTGACCGTCGATTATCAATTAAATACGCGTATGAAAGTAGCAGTTGTAGGTGCAACAGGAATGGTAGGAAATGTGATGCTTCAAGTCTTAAAAGAAAAGCACTTTCCATTAACTGAATTACTTCCCGTTGCCTCAGAACGTTCGGTTGGTCAACAAATTGAATTCAATGGCAAACAGTATACAGTAGTAAGTTTGGAACAAGCTGTTGCACAACAACCAGACATCGCTATTTTTTCAGCAGGAGGAGAAACGTCTCTTGAATGGGCACCGAAGTTTGCTGAAGTGGGCACGACAGTTATAGATAATTCGTCTGCTTGGCGAATGGATCCAACGAAAAAATTGGTAGTTCCTGAAATCAATGGACATTTACTTACACCTGAAGATAAAATTATCGCCAATCCAAATTGCAGTACCATTCAATTGGTATTGACATTGTTCCCCCTTCATGAAGTATATGGTGTAAAGCGCGTGGTTGTTTCAACGTATCAATCCATAACCGGAACGGGGGTGCGTGCAGTTCAACAACTAGAAAATGAGCGAAATGGCGTAGATGGTGAGATGGCATATCGGTATCCGATCGATAAAAACTGTATTCCACAATGCGATGATTTTCTGGAGAATGGGTACACCAAGGAAGAGATGAAATTAACCAATGAGACAAAGAAAATTTTGGATCCTAAGATACAAGTAACAGCAACTGCTGTCCGCGTGCCTGTTGTTGGAGGACATTCCGAATCAGTAAATATTGAATTTGAACGGGAGATTGAACTCACAGAAGTTCGAAGATTACTTGCTGCTCAATCGGGAATTTCATTACAGGATGACATTGTTAACTTTCAGTATCCCATGCCGCGATTTTCAGAGGGAAAAGACGCAGTTTTTGTCGGGCGATTGCGCATTGATGAGTCGCAACCCAACACCTTGAATGCATGGATTGTTGCCGATAACCTTCGAAAAGGTGCGGCCACGAATGCGGTTCAGATAGCCCAATTACTCGTGGACAAAGGATTTATTCAAGGCTAATTTTCTAGCGGAAAAGGCACAAAAAAAGGGCTACCGTTAAGATAGCCCTTCTCTATACTTGTTCAGTATTTTAGTTCTTAGTAACTGTACAATCTGTTTTGTACGTGTAAACGTCACCATCAGAGTCAGTTGAGGTACCTTCATACGATACGCAATCCAATGAATTAGAAACAGTTTTTTTAGAAACATCCTCTAATACTACGTTTGTTGTATATGGATCATCTGCTACTCCATTATATGCTGAAGTATTTGTGCACTCACAAGTGTAGTCTTTAGTACATGAAGCCAAGGCTAATGTAACAAGGGAAAATAACATTACTTTTTTCATGGTTCTTCTTATTTTGAAATGGTACATTCGTTTCTATTCGTGTAGGTAACAGTCTCATAAATAGGCTGGAAAAATTCATCATACCCAACGAATTCATCTGGAACTACTTCTGATGATTCAGTAGTGTAACATTCCAACTCATCCTGCACAAATTTCTTTGTAACACCAGTTACAGTAATGGAAGAATTGCTTACATCAACTTCATTTAAGCTTGCTGAAGTAGCTGATTGGGTTTCTGTGCATTCGCACGTGTAGTCTTTTTTACAAGAAAACAACACAAAGCTGCATGCAACTAGTGGTAATAAAACTTTTTTCATCTTTAGTATTTAAAAATTTAGGTAAACATATGAAGATTTTTCGTAGCGAACATTAGTTGAAAATGAATATTCTTTTAAATCACTGTTTTTTCTACCGCAAATACCCAAATCGTTTTTTTAAAAGAGATTCACGGTAATCATCAAGGATTTCACTCACACCATCTTCGGTCATTTTTGTGACCAAGGAGCTTGTTCCTTTTTGTTGTTTAAAGTCGAATTCGGCTTTAAATAAAGGTACAATGGATAGAAAACCAATACTTTGTACTGCTTCATGAACCTTGGATAGCACGTCATCAACAATTAACGGCCTCATTAACATCAGGAATTCTTGCTTCATTGTTGGCGACAACGATTGAGTTTTAAAGGTGTGTCCGTGGCCGAACCATACGTCTTTATCTAACAAGTGTCGAACCAGCTTATTTAACCAATGAAATATCCAATTTGTGTTTGGATTGGATAAATCTGAAAGATCCCAGTATTCAGGCAAGGCCCAATAAAGTTCTATTTGATCAAACTCATTGGACTGCTCAGGAAGTTTCATTTTTTTCTGAGAAAGTCCATCCGTCATAATAAGTGTCACCGGACGTTTCCCTTCTATTTTAAGCTTTAGAAGAGGAACTGAAACTTCAGGATGTTGAAACGACTCAGCAGTTATGTTTTGCTTTAGAAAGTATTCAAGTATTTCCGACATGAATTTATCGAATTACTTTTTCTTGCTCCATTCTTCAATGGATGCATTGTTCATTTTCACGTAATTGTCATCGCCATCTTTAGCTGCCGCATCTGCCGATAATTTTGCACTGGAAATCGCACCTTTGAAATCCCCCAACTCAGCTTGAATCTGCGCTTTCATACGCATAATCCAATAAGCTTCCGGTCGCATATCTGCTGCTTTACTACACCATTCGAGCGCTTTTTTCAAGTCTTTCTTTTCTTTAAAGTAAAATTCTGCTGCAGCGTAATAATCACCAGCAGATGGACCAGCCATAACTTTGTCTATACTCGTAGACATCTTTTGAGCGGTTGGTACAGAAAAGTTTACCGTGGCTTTTGTTTGGTCCCACGTAAAGGTTAAGTCGGCAGATTTGGTTGTTGGATTATCAATTGCGATTGTAAATGTTTCCGTTACATCATTTAATGCTTTTACGGTTGCAGTTGTTTTTAAGGCCACTTTTGATTCTTCCCATTTCTCAGGCAATCCCCAGTTGCTCGTTTCTGTATAGAAATAAACGTCCCATGAAGTTTTACCTGGCTTAGTGAAAATGGCATACGTTCCTTTCGGCAACGTATCTTTTCCAAAAATGAGTGGATCGATCGTCGTGATTTTTGCATTTTCGTTTGCCCCTGTTCGCCAGATTTCATCGAAAGGAACAACTTCTCCAAAAATGACACGATTATTTTTCGAAGGACGGTAATACTCAACCTTCACATCAGTTAACCCGACTTTTTGTTCAACTTTAGCTGACGGACTAGCCATTG
>CANHQC010000131.1 GCA_947462695.1 Flavobacteriales bacterium
AAAGGGGACTATTTTCAGAAACGACAGGAATTAGTTAAACCGATTCAAGATCGAGTTTTCGATGCCATGCAGAAAGTGGCTTCCAAACGGAATTTTCAATTTGTTTTCGACAAAGCGAATCAAAGCAATCTCGTTTACGCAGATAGTAAGAGTGACATAAGCAATGAAGTGCTCAAAGAAATGGGCATCACAGTTAGATAAACAACATAATAACCAAACACAAAACAATGAAAAAGTGGTTCTATACCTTAGTGGTTTTAATTTCAATGAGCTCTGCGATGGCTCAGGTAAAAATGGCACATGTTAATTCACAAAAATTACTTGATACGCTACCTTCTAGAAAAGAGGCGATGAAAAAACTTCAAGAGTTTGAAGCATCGGGGGTAAAAGAACTTCAAGAAATGGAAGCAGATTTTAACAAAGCACTTGCTGATTACGAAAAAAAACGTCCTGATCTTTCTCCAATGCTCATTAAAATTGAAGAAGAAAAATTGATGAAAAAGCAACAGAACATTCAAGATCGTCAGGAGTCACTTAATCAAGAAATGCAGATTTACAGTCAGGAATTAAACAAACCAATTCTAGAGCGCGTTCAGAAAGCAGTTGAAATCGTATCTGATCGTCGAAAATTGAATTACGTAATTGACGAAAGTGTTACGTTGTACTTTAAAGGTGGTACGGATATTACGCCTGAAGTAGTTGTTGAGTTGCTTCGTTTGGATGCAGAAGCATCGAAGAAATAAGAAAATGTGATACAGTTAAAAAAAGGGAGAGCGATCTCCCTTTTTTTATACTTTTATTTCTATGAAAAAACAAGGTCCAATTGGGGTATTTGATTCTGGATATGGTGGATTAACCATATTGAAAGAATTGCGTCAGCGCTTACCTCAATACGACTACCTCTATCTTGGCGATAATGCGCGTGCACCATATGGTTCTCGTTCGTTTGATGTGGTGTATGAGTATACAAAACAAGCTGTTGAGGAATTGTTTTCGAGGGGATGTTCACTCGTGATTGTCGCATGCAATACGGCGTCTGCCAAAGCCTTGAGAACCATTCAACAACATGACCTTCCGAAATGGGATAGTGAGAAGAGAGTTCTCGGTGTAATTCGCCCAAGTACAGAAGAAATTGGGTCGTATTCTCAATCAGGTCATGTGGGAATTGTTGCAACCGAAGGAACGGTCCGATCTAATTCCTATGAATTGGAACTCGCGAAGTCGTTCCCTGAACTTATCGTGAGCCAAAAGGCCTGTCCAATGTGGGTGCCGCTGATCGAAAATGATGTATACACGAGTGAAGGAGCTAAGTATTTCATTCAACGTGACATTCAAGATCTTCTTTCTAGTGACGAAAAAATTGATACTATTCTACTCGGCTGCACGCATTATCCAATCATTGAGTCGCTAATAAAAAGTGCTGTACCCAGCTCAATTAGAGTTGTTTCTCAGGGTCCTCTTGTTGCGCAAAAATTAGAACTTTATTTGCAGCGCCATCCAGAAATGGAAAATCGCTGTTCCAAAGGTGGAGAGGTTGCTTGTTTAACGACTGAACGTGCATCAACATTTGACAGTAAGGCCAAGCGATTTTTTGGCGAACCAACAAAGGCAGTTCAAATTCGTTTATAGTCCATTAACACAAACTTTATTTGATATACAATTTTTCTTGTTGTAAATTCGATGTGCTTTAATATGTCATGAATCTATACCGCTCTATTTTCACTCTTGTTGTACTGTTTGCGTCGTTTACAATAGACGCACAAACATTGATCATCAATGAAGTTTCCAACGGACCTTCAGGAAATATGGAATACATGGAGCTGGTTGTAGTGAGTAATTCTGTTAGTTACAATTGTTCCGCCCCAACACCCCCTTGTATAGACATTCGTGGTTGGATCATAGATGACAATAGTGGATACCATGGAGGTACAGTTGGAACGGGTGTAGCGCCCGGTGCAGTAAGGTTTTCAACTGATGCATTTTGGTCTTGTATTCCGCTCGGAACAATTATCGTTATTTATAATAATGGTGATCCTAATTCATCCCTTCCTGCGCAAGATTTGTCCATGACAGATGGGAATTGTTTACTTGTAGTACCCGTCAATAATGCGCAATTATTTGAAACGAATGCCACTACTCCTGGTGCTATTGCGTGTTCGTATCCTCCTACAGGTTGGACAGCCGGCGGGAATTGGAACAACATTGTTCTTGCTAACTCAGGCGACTGCATGCGAATTGTAGATTTAGCCGGTTGCGAGGTGTTTTCATTATGTTACGGTTCAGCCAATACCAATAACTTAATTTATTTTCCTGGAAGTGGTACTGACCAGGTATGGTATTTCAATTCAGGTAACCCAAACTTGCAAGCCAACTGGTCACCAGGATGTGCCGATTTAACTTCCTGTGGTACAAATCTGCAAACACCTGGTGCACCAAATAACGCATTAAATGCATCCTATATCGCACAATTTAACAATGGTTGTCAACCGATTACTGTTTTACAATCGGTATTACTATCCTCAACACCTGCTCAATGTGCATGTAATGGGACGGCGACCATTTCTGCAAGTGGATCTATAGCACCCTATGTTTATCAATGGTACACTGCCGCTGGTCTTGCAATTGGACAAACAGGACCATCTGCGAATTCCTTGTGTCCAGGGAATTATTATGTTGTTACGACATCTGGTATTAATTGTACGGACACTGTTTTTTTTAACATAAGTGGAAGTTCAAGTGCACCGACAATCAATGGCATCTTTTCTGGTTGTCCTGGCACGAGTAGTCAATTAACTGCTTTTGGAACGCCAGCTGCGACCAATGCATGGGTGAGTAGCAATCCGAATGTTGCAACTGTAAATGCATCTGGATTTGTTTCAGCTATTTCGCCAGGTGTTGCGCAAATTACCTATACGACCAATCAAGCGTGTCAAATAACAGAACCTTTCACTGTATACGAATTTCCCACAGCATCTATTTCTGGAGGAGGTACGTACTGCACAGGTGAGTCAGTGAGTACTATTTCTGTGAATTTGACAGGATCATCATCTTGGACGCTAAGCTATTCGGTCAATGGCATCCCACAAACCGTAAACGGCATTACGTCAAGTCCATTTTCTTTAGGGAGTAATCCAGGGACATATGTATTAACTGGAATTACAGATGTGAATTGCCCTAATTCGGCCAGCGGAACTCAGACAATCACGATCAATCCAGCACCAACAGCTAGCTTAACTGGCGGTGGAACATATTGCGCAGGAGAGCTTGTGAATGATATTACAGTAAACTTGACTAGTTCTTCCAACTGGACGGTGAACTACACGTTGAATGGAATTCCTCAGTCAATTAATGGGATTACAAACAATCCTGTCTCACTTGGGAACGCTGCTGGAACGTATGTATTATCAGGAATATCAGATATAAATTGTTCAACCATCCTTAACGAGAGTCAACAAATTGTCATTAATACACTGCCAAGCGCCCTCATTTCAGGAGGAGGTACTTACTGCACGGGTGAGCAAATAGGGAACGTAAACGTTAATTTCACTGGATCACCAAATTGGACACTTAATTATTCATTAAATGGTGTTCCACAAACTGTTAATGCGATTACCACAAGTCCGATTTCTTTGGGAAACATTGCAGGAATCTATATACTAACTGGAGTAACCGATGAGAATTGCTCAAATTCGGCTACTGGAAGTCAAACTATAACGATTAATCCAGCACCTACAGCGACAGTTTCTGGTGGTGGAACTTATTGTCCTGGAGAGCTTGTGAATAATATTGTGGTGAATTTGACTGGTACACCTAACTGGACGGTGAATTATACATTGAATGGAGCCGCTCAGACGCTTAGTGGCATCACGGGAAGTCCGGTTTCACTTGGGAATTTACCCGGAACGTATACATTGACGGGAATAGCAGATACGGATTGTGCAACATCAGTAAATGGAAGTCAGGAAATTGCAATTTTAACTGTACCTGAAGTTGAATTTACTGGTGGTGGAACGTTTTGTGAAGGAGGTGTAATCGTTCCAATATCCCTGAGTTTTTCTGGTGAATCTCCATGGGTTATAAACTATAATATAGACGGACAACCTTTTTCTGCCACGGTTTCTTCTCCTACGTTAGCATTTAATTCGCCAGGAATCTATGAGTTTGGGGATGTAACAGATGCACAATGTGCGAATTCGATTGATACAGTGCTCGTGTTGCAACTTATTCCACTTCCCGATGCGCCGTTAGCAACAGCCGATACAACGTATTGTTTTGGGGAAGAAATTCAGCCGATGTCCGTATTTTCACTTGTTGGAATGTATACGTGGTACAGCGATCCATCGTTAACAAATCAAATTGGATTCGGTATTCAACAATTGCCTTCAAATCAAATAGGAGCGACTACGTATTACGTTGCCAATACGCAGTCAGCATGTATAGGTGAACCTACAGAAATTACAATAACAATAAATTCATGTGGCCTGATTATTCCAACAGCATTTACGCCTGATGGTGATGGAGCAAATGATTGGTGGGAGATTCCAGATATAGGCTTTTTCCAAAATCACAGTGTAGCAGTTTACAACAGATGGGGTAGCCTTATTTATCAATCTGGAACTGGAAATTATGAATCAGTTCCTTGGGATGGAACCTATGAAGGAAACCCGTTGCCTGTTGCGTCGTATTATTTCATGGTTGATTTAGATGTTACTTCGAATGCTGATGAGGTATTGAAAGGAACGGTTTCTATTGTTCTAGAAGACTAGCGCTTATAATTTTGCTTTCATCGTCAGTGCAATAAGTTGCGACCGTTGAATGGCCAAAGCCGCTTTTTCACCTTCGAAAAGTTCGTTCACGGTTTCTTGAAAAAGAAAGAGCCAACGATTGAAGTCTGTTTCTTTCAGATTTAATGAGGCATGCGCAGACATCATATTGTTTTGGTATCCTGGTTTATCGATCAAAATAAATGCCCAAAAGTCGGCTACACGCGGAAGGTGTTCATCCAGGTTCAGGTGAATAAAAAAATGGTTGATCTGATCATCGACTAACAATTTATCGTAAAAAGTACGAATGAGTAGCAAACAATCCTCATATGTGGTGATGTCCGGTTTCATTGATCCGTTGGTTTAAACCATCCGGCATACATTACATAGTTATTGGCAATGCGTTGAACTTCACCTTCGAACAATTCTGGTGACAGGGTTTTAACTTTTTTGGCAGGAACTCCGGCATAAATACTCCATGATTCTGCCCTTGTACCTTCGAGTAAAACAGCGCCAGCTGCTATAATGCAATTCGATTCGATGTAACAATTATCCATGACGATTGCTCCCATACCAATAAGCACATTATCTTCAACGGTACAGCCATGAACGATCGCATTGTGTCCAACGGAAACGAAATCACCTAATTTCACGGTTGTTTTTTCGTAAGTGCAATGCACAACTGCCCCATCTTGAATATTGACACGGTTACCGAATTGTATGGAGTTCACATCTCCCCTCACCACTGCATTGAACCATATAGAACATTCATTTCCCATGGTAACATCACCAATGATCGTTGCATTCGCCGCGAAATAACATTCTTCACCAAAATGAGGTTCTTTTTCTCTACAAGGTATAATCAGTGCCATAGCCATTATTTTTTTCAAAGATAGTCGTTTAAGAGAGGTACTTTGTAGCTTCTCGAAGCGCAAGTCCTTTCAATTGTTGGTCTGTTGTAATTTTCCTTACTTCATCGGGATGAATCCTTGCCAATTGACGCAGACTCCAACCGATTGCTTTTTGAATAAAGAATTCTTTTTCATGCTTGAGTACTTCAATACATGATATGAGTTGTTGGATGTTCGTTTTGTGTTTACGTTTCAGTTGATAGATTAAACATGACCGCTTTAACCAAAGGTTGTCTGA
>CANHQC010000132.1 GCA_947462695.1 Flavobacteriales bacterium
AAACTTCGAACGTCAGCAGCCATATGCGAATCAAATGGCTTATGTGATTGACCGATGGACAGGACCAGGAAGTACAAATGAGCATCCACGATTGACTACAGAGCCTACACGAAATACTATTTTCTCTTCGTATTACGTCGAAGATGGATCGTTTATCCGTATGCGAAATGTTCAATTGGGGTATACGTTACCGAATACGTGGGCACGAAAAGTTAAATTGGATAAATTGCGTGTTTATGTAGCAGTGAATAATTTATTTACACTAACGAAGTACCAGGGATATGATCCAGATATTGGTTCAGCGGGTGTATTAGCCGCAGGAGTGGATTATGGTTTTTATCCACAAGCACGCACAATGATGGTTGGTTTACAAATTGGAATGTAATTGTATATGAAAAAGATTATTTCAACTTCGTTATTTTTTCTACTTGTTACGCTAGTAACGAGTTGTGAGAAATTTTTAAATGTCGATCCACCGTATACGCAGGATGCGGAGAACTTTTTTCAGACGAAAGAAGACTATGAACGCGCGTTAGTTGGTGCATATGATTTGCTCCAAACATCGTTTATGGGACTTTGGATTGGCGAAATAGCTTCCGATAATTCTATTGCTGGAGGTGAAAGTGTCAACGATACGCAAGGGTTGCACCAAATTGACAACATGTCGCATGGTGGTGTTAACAGCGAATTGCGCAGTATTTTCCGTTGGAATTACACTGGAATTACGCGTGTGAATTACATCATGGAAAACAAGGACAATATTGATTTTCCGGGTAAAAGTGTCTTACTGGCAGAAGCAAAATTCTTACGGGCATATTACTATTTTGAACTCGTTAAGTTTTTCGGAGATGTTCCACTAATCATCGATAAACGCATCGGAATTGAAGAGGCTAAAGGTCTTCCGAGAAGTCCGGCGAGTGAAGTATATGCTCAAATAGAAAATGATTTAATTGATGCAGCTTCCATTTTACCTTGGACTGCAGCGGTGAAAGGTAAGGCTACTCGAGGAGCAGCTCTCGCATTACTCGGAAAGGCATACTTATACCAGAAAAAGTACATCGAGGCTGCCAATACGCTTGATGAGGTTAGAAACAGCGGTATTTATGGGTTAATTGAGAATTACGCCGATTTGTTTTCGGTAAATAACGAGAACAATTCTGAAACAGTTTTTGATGTACAATACACTGGTTTGGAAGGTGGAAGCTATGGATGTCTCGTTTGTTTAGAGGGAAATGCAGCGCCAGGTTTTCACGGTATTCGTCAGTATAATGGTCCGGTGTATGGCGATGGGAACAGTTACAATTTACCCACTCAGGCTTTATATGATGCGTTTGCGCCAATCGATCCAAGAAGAGGTCACACCATTCTTGATATTGAAGCGTTTATCGCTGCGCAAGCCAATCCGGAAAGTATAACGTATGCCATTGGTGCTGGTGGTCACACCGGTTTTTACAACAATAAATACATCAAGCGACAAGGTGAAATTGGTTTGCCAGATAATGACCTGACAAGTCCGGTGAATTACCGCGTGATTCGTTATGCGGACGTATTACTAATGGCAGCAGAAGCACATTACCATATTGGTAATAACTCAATTGCTCAGCAACTTGTAAATCAAGTCAGAACACGTGCGGGTGTTCCGGGAGTTTCCGTAAATTCGTTGGATGTCATCTACAAGGAAAGACGTTATGAATTATCAGGTGAAGGACACCGTTTCTTCGATTTGGTTCGAACAGGCCAAGCGAAGGATTTTATTCAAGGATTCATCGTTGGGAAACATGAATTATTTCCAATTCCACAGGTTGAAATTGACCTCACAGGCGGAAATTGGTCGCAAAATCCAGGGTATTAAATAAGTTGAGATATGAAAACAGTTAGTTTACTTTTAGGAATTATCGTTCTATTTTCTTGTCAGAAAACATACGATATCGGTGCAGCTCCAACAGATGAACAAGCGAAGTTCACGTACACTGTGTCTGCAGCAAATCCAAATATACTTGAATTCAAGGCAGTGAGTCAAGATATGCAATGCCTATGGGATTTAGGCAACGGTGTAAAAAAGAAAGGCAGTGAAATTACAGGAGAATTTCCATACGCTGGAACATACACTGTTACACTTACCGTTTATGGTAAAGGTGGAAGTAACAGCTCCTCGCAGGTTGTACAAATAGCAGAAGATGATTTAGGTCTCTTAAATAATCCGATTTTCACCAAACTGACAGGCGGTGTAAACGGTCCAGGTTACAAAGTGTGGTATGTTGATTCGTTGGCTGAAAAACACTTAGGTGTTGGACCTGATCCAGAAAGTCCACTTGGACCTACACCAGAATGGTGGTCTTCAGGTTCGCTTGAAAAGCCAGGTTGTGGAATTTATGACGATCGCTACATTTTTCACCTTGATGCGTTTCGATTTGATATGCAATGCAATGGAGACATTTACATTCACAACACCTTGGCTTCGACATTTCCAGGATCTTTCTTGAACCTCTACGATTTTACAGCGCCGTTTTCGAATCAATTGAACGAATCTTGGCAATTAACTGAAGGAGAGCAAAATACAATTACTATTTCTAATAATGCATCTATTGGTTTTTACACTGGTGTGAGGGAATACAGAATACTTGAGTTAACCGATTCTACCATGTATCTTCAATATGGTCACCATGCTGGTGGGTTACTTTGGTACATGAAATTGAAAAGCGAATAACTTTTGTTGAATTAAAAAAATGAGAAAGATGAAAAATCAAATTGTTACGCTACTTGTTTCAAGTTTCGTACTCATATCAGGAATGGTTAGTTGCAAAAAAGACAATCCCGTTCCGGATGCTGTTGATCCATCCAATTTGAGCGTAACGATCGAGCAGGTCGTGAATCAGGTAAATGTAAGTTTGACTGCGGATAATGCCAATTTTTACACGGTGATTTTTTACGATGTTGACGATACGGTATTTGTCGAAACGAACAACGGTCAGGCTTCTTATACATTTGCGCAAAACGGGACATACAAAATTGTCTCTCGAGCTAATGCATCACACGATAACTACATTGAAGAAGTAAATGAAGTAACCGTTTCAATTGCAAGCACGCCTTCAGGTGCGCCAACATCTGGTTACACGTCCTCACTTTCACATCCAGGTTATAACCTTGTTTGGAGCGATGAATTCAATGGTTCGGAATTGACAAGTGATTGGACATTTGACATCGGAACTGGTAGTTCTGGATGGGGAAACAATGAATTGCAGTATTACACAGATCAAAACTATACGGTTGGTAATGGATATTTAGAACTCATTGCAAAACAGGAAACATTCAATAGCCAACAATATACCTCAACCCGATTGAAAACACAGGGATTGAAATCATGGAAATACGGGCGTATAGATGTGAGAGCAGCTATCCCTTTTGGAAAAGGAATTTGGCCAGCAATCTGGATGCTTGGCAATAACATTACGTCTGTTTCTTGGCCTGCTTGTGGAGAAATTGATATTATGGAATTGATTGGAGGGGAAGGATTAAATGACAGAACGGTTCATGGTACAGCGCACTGGGAGGAAAGTGGTCATGCACAGTTTGGTAATAGCTACAGCCTTAATTCAGGTAAATTTGCAGATGAGTTCCACGTGTTCTCCATTATCTGGGATGCAACTTCAATCAAATGGCTCGTGGATGATGTGCAATACAATCAGTTGACGATCAATCCAGCACAGATGGATGAGTTGCAACAAAACTTTTTCCTAATTCTGAACATAGCAGTTGGCGGAAATTGGCCAGGAAGTCCAGATGCAACTACTGTATTTCCACAACGAATGTATGTCGATTATATACGCGTTTTCCAATGATCAATTTTTCACGAGTTAATTTTTTAAGTGGATTTTTCGGAGTTCTATTGATTGCTTCTTGTGCTGTTGTTGAACAAAGTTCGAAAGGAATGGCTAGTGATTCAAATCCCCAAATTGAGGATATCATCGCTAAAATGACCATTGAGGAAAAGGTTGGACAAACGTGCCAAATAACGCTTGATGCACTGTTAACGGAAAAATCAAAGCAAAAAGGAAACTTGGCCGAAATCGATCCTGTTCTCTTGGATGAAGCACTACTCAAGTATAAAGTAGGTTCAGTATTAAATGTCAGTTCTCATACGTTGTCTAGAAACGAATGGGATGGAATTATCAACTCCATCCAAAGCGTTTATTCTTCAGGAAAAATTTCTATTCCCGTCTTGTACGGTATCGATGCGATTCATGGCATGAACTACACGGTTGGTGGAACGCTTTTTCCCCAAGAAATCGGTTTAGCAGCTACTTGGAACCGTGAATTAGTCAAGAAATGTGCGGAAAATACAGCGTACGAGGTTCGGGCTTCAGGAATTCCCTGGAATTTTTCTCCTGTTCTTGACTTAGGCAGACAGCCCCTTTGGTCGCGTCATTTCGAAACGCTTGGAGAAGATCCATATTTGTGCGGCGAGTTGGGGGAGGCAATGGTTACAGGATATCAAGGCGATTCAATTGATAAAAACCATGTCGTAGCCTGTATGAAACACTTCGTAGGTTACAGCGCAGCTCACTCGGGTAGAGATCGCACTCCTGCCTGGATTCCAGAAAAATACATGCGCGAGCTTTATTTGCCTTCGTTCGAAAAAGCAGTCAAAGCTGGTGCACTAACCGTCATGATCAATAGTGGCGTTGTTAATGGAGTTCCTGGACATCAGAATTACAAGTTGCTTACCGAAGTACTTAAAAAGGAAATGGGGTTTAAAGGTTTTGCCGTTTCGGATTGGGAGGATTTCATCATGTTGCATACTGTTCATCGAACAGCAGAAACGATAGAAGATGCCGTAGTCTCTGCCTTCAATGCAGGAGTAGACATGAGTATGGTTCCAATGAGTCCGCAATACAAAGAATATTGTCAATTGATGATAAAGGCTGTAAATGAAGGACGGATTTCAATGGAACGATTAAATGATGCTGTTCGAAGAATCCTTTACGTTAAAATGAAAGCCGGTATTTTTCAAAAAGCGGCGTTTAAGTTGTCTGATTACCCCAATGTTGGATCTAAAGCATCAAAAGATTTAGCGATCAATACGGCGATAGAATCAATCACGTTGCTGAAAAACGCTAACAATACATTGCCATTAACGAAAGGTCAAAAAATACTGGTTGCCGGTCCTGTTGCTGATCAGTTGATCTTTTTAAATGGTGCGTGGACGCATACCTGGCAAGGTATGGAAGAGGATTACAACACAAAAGGTTGTTTGACGATAAAAGAATCCGTTGAAAATCAGTTTGGAAAGGAAAATGTGTCCTACTCGCCCGGAGCTAAATTAGTCCTCAACGAAGGTTTTGAGTCGACTGTGTTTCTTGATACGCTGGATTACAGCAATAAGTTGGATCAATGTGAGGTGGTTCTTTTGTGCCTAGGAGAATTGCCATCTACTGAAAAACCTGGTGATATTAGGTCCTTAAACTTAGATAAAGAACAACTGATGTTGGCTGAAATGGCCTATCGAAAGAAAAAGCCGGTTGTATTAATTTTGGTGGAAGGAAGACCTCGAATAATCCGTCCAATCGTCGATCAGGCTTCAGCCATTGTACAAACGTATTTACCAGGGGATTTCGGTGCTGAAGCACTTGTGAAATTACTAAGTGGTGAAGCTAGTTTTTCAGGAGAATTGCCGTATACGTATCCGAAATACGATGGCGTAATTGAGTTTTATGATCATCCACGAAGTGTTGACAGAGCCAAATCGGGTGAATTCAATGCGTATGACCCGCAATGGGATTTTGGTTATGGATTGTCGTACTCGAAAGTGGATTATTCGAACATTCGATTATCATCAACACAATTAAAAGGCGATGGTAAATTGACTGTAACTATCGATGTGAGCAATAAAGG
>CANHQC010000133.1 GCA_947462695.1 Flavobacteriales bacterium
GCAAAGGCAATACCTGTACCCATCGGTATTTGTGCACCAACAATTCCATGACCACCCATGAAGTTCACTTCCTTATCAAAAAAGTGCATGGAACCTCCTTTACCTTTTGAGCAACCTGTTGATCGGCCGTAAAGTTCAGCCATTAAAACGCGCGGATTGGTACCTAAAGCAATTGGATGGGCGTGATCTCGGTAGGCCGTCATGTGTTTATCGTCTTTTAGACAAGCACTAGCCGTTCCTGCTACAATGGCTTCTTGACCTATGTATAAGTGACAAAATCCACCAAACTTTTGTTGAATATATAATTGACCTGTCTTTTCTTCAAAACGACGGATCAACAACATATCCTTGTACCATTTTATGTATGTTTCTTTCGAGAACTTTGATTTACCGACTACAGTCGATTTCTTCGTTGTTTTAGACGGCTTGCTTGATGATTTTATGGCCATGAATCTCTTCTTTTTGTTTCAGACGCCAAATATAGTAATTTATCAAAAAAACAATAGTCTAAACCGTACCGAAAGCAAAAGGTAAAAGATCCTTTGCTGAATAAAAAATAACGGTCTGTTCATTCTGACTAATCAACATGATACGATACGTTTGATTTTGGCGGATTTCAGTTTCTAACATCACCTGTCGACATGCCCCACAAGGAGTTAATAACTTATCTACAGGAAGTAATTCGCCTTTTGCAACAACACACAACGTTTTAATTACTTCTTGAGGGAAATTTGCTCCAGTATAAAACAACGCGACGCGCTCCGCACACAATCCAGATGGAAAAGCAATGTTTTCTTGATTGCTTCCTAAAACGAGTTCACCTGACATTAATTCCACCACTGAACCCACATGAAATTCGCTATACGGTGCATACGCAGTTTCAGCTATTTGATAGGCTTTTTGAACTAAGACTTGATCAGACTCACTAAGTTCTCTCCACGAGTCGTAGTGATCATAAGGAATGGAAATGTGATTTTTCATTTGTTGTATCTCACCCGAAATTAATCATTCCTTTCGATCAATAAACAATAATGAGTTATCCATTTGCAGAAGCGTCTAATTCACCTTATTTTTGCCAGCCATGAATCAGTATAAA
Organism: Flavobacteriales bacterium; assembly: GCA_947462695.1. GTDB lineage: Bacteria > Bacteroidota > Bacteroidia > Flavobacteriales_D > Crocinitomicaceae > M0103. The sequence goes on from CANHQC010000133.1 coordinate 1,097, forward strand.
AAAGTCGCTTTCTATACACTCGGATGTAAGTTGAACTTCTCTGAAACATCGACGATTTCAAGAACGTTTGAAGACGGTGGTTACGCCAAAGTTGACTTCAATGAAACGCCCGATGTTTACGTGATCAATACCTGTTCAGTTACTGAAAACGCAGATAAAAAATGCAAACAACTGGTTCGAAAAGCCTTAGATATAAATCCAAACGCATTCGTAACAATAATTGGCTGTTATGCGCAATTGAAACCTGAGGAGATTGCCGCTATTCCGGGCGTCGATTTGGTATTAGGTGCAAACGAGAAGTTCAATATCTTGGATCATCTTGAGCAATTAACTAAAAATGAAGCAACCATCGTTAAAAACGAATCCATAAAAACAACGACTTCATTTGTTCCTGCTTTTTCGTTAGGAGACCGCACACGATCCTTCTTAAAAGTGCAAGACGGTTGTGATTACTTCTGTTCATTTTGCACCATACCTCTAGCCAGAGGAAAAAGTCGAAATGCCTCAATCGCTGACACCATACAAGAAGCGAAAAAAATCGCAGATAGTCCAGTGAAAGAGGTTGTATTGACAGGTGTGAATATTGGTGATTTTGGCCAAGGAGGAGACGAGAATTTTTTCGAACTCATTAAAGAACTTGACAACATCGAAGGCATTGATCGATTCAGAATTTCATCGATCGAACCGAACCTGCTGTCAAATGAGATTATCGAATTTTGCCTCACGCAATCCAAACGATTTGTTCCACATTTTCATATCCCATTGCAATCGGGAAGCGATCTTTTACTCAAAGCAATGCGCCGGAAATACACTACCGACTTATACCGTGAACGCATCGAAACGATTATAAATTGTCGTCCAGATGCATGTATTGGTGTAGATGTTATTGTTGGATTTCCGGGAGAGACGGATGAGTTATTCATGGAAACAGTCAACTTTTTAAAAGATTTACCGATCTCTTACCTGCACGTGTTTACCTACTCAGAACGAGCAAACACAACAGCAGTTAAACTTGGAGACCCCGTACCGATGTCAGTTAGAAAAGAACGAAGTCGACAGCTGCACATCTTATCTGACAAGAAAAAACGACAGTTTTACGAGGAACAAATCGGTACACGTCGAACGCTACTCGTAGAACAAGAAGAAAACGAAGGTTGGCATGAAGGATTTACGGAAAACTATGTCAAAGTCAAATTGCCAATTGAAGCTGACCGTCAAAACACTTTCATAAACGTCCAGTTAACCGAAATAGATCGCGACGGTTCGATGTTGTGCGCCATTCTTGATTAGAACTTTGTGGCAATCGTCATTTCCCTTTTGCCCGGAGGACCAGGTACTGAAGTCACTGTGAAACCTGCTGATTTTAAATCTCTTTTTACCTGACCTTTCGCGCAATAAGTTACCAATCTCCCACCCTTACGGGTTAAACGATACATCTTTTCAAATACTGGCAGGACCCAAAGTTCTGCTTGAGCTCTTGGACCAAATGCATCAAAATATATTAAATCAAACTGTTCTATTGCCGAATAATTCTCCAGTTTTACGTTCACTTTTTCAAGTTGAAAGTGTGACCTAATTAAAACGGACTTATTCCATGCTGCTTGATGAAGTTGATTGAATAGCACCTGTTCCTCTGGAGAAAACATTACTGAATATTCTGCTAAAAGATCCTCATCAACAGGGAATGGTTCAATTCCAACGTATTGAATGTGCTGGTCGTTCGGTTGAGAAAGAACTGTAAGCAACGCATTTAAACCTGTACCAAACCCAACCTCAAGAATGGATAGCGAAGAAACGGAAGAAGACTGCTTTAACCCCCATTGAATAAAAACATGCTCAGATTCTTGTCTTGCGCCGTGAATGGAATGGTAATGTTCGTCCAACTCTGGCACATAAAGCGTTTTACTTCCGTCATGTGTTGATTTAACTTCCCGTTTCATCTGACAAAAATACGTTTCAGTTTTCAACAAATGTTAAAAACGTGCATTAACATCTTTTTGATAAAGATTTTGAATTTATCTGATTTTAATGGAAGGGTATTCACGTATATTTGTAGGCTATGGAAAGTAATCTGGAAAACGGTAAACGCATCACAAATCGAGTAAAAAATCCTTCGGTTTTATTAAATGATCTTGGTAAAGTACCCCCACAAGCTGTCGATATAGAGCAAGCTGTTCTGGGGGCAATGATGTTGGAAAAAAATGCCGTTACAGATACAATTGACATTTTAAAACCGAGTAGTTTTTACGATCCAAAACACCAATACATTTACAATGCGATTCGTGAATTATTCGGTGGTTCTAGTCCGATTGATTTACTTACCGTAATAAATAAACTAAAGGAAAAAGGGGAACTAGAAGCGGCTGGAGGTGTGACTTATGTTTCTCAACTCACTGGTCGAGTGGCATCAACTGCACACATCGAATTTCATGCCCGTGTAATTTCTGAAAAGCACATTAAACGAGAGCTCATTAGAATGAGTAGTGAAGTCATTCGCAATGCTTACGATGATACAAATGACGTATTTGATGTACTGAATTTTGCTGAAGGTGAACTATTCAATATTGCAGAAAACAATATGGGCAAGCACGTTGATGCCATGCCAAATGTTGTTCGCCAAGCTATTGAAGAGATCGAGAAAGCATCACAAAATTCAGATGGAATTTCTGGAATCCCAACCGGATTTTACGACCTGGATAAGTTAACATCAGGTTGGCAACGATCAGATATGATTGTCATCGCTGCCCGACCAGCCATGGGTAAAACAGCTTTTGTACTCTCAATGGCAAGAAATACCGCGGTCGAATACAACATGGGCGTTGCCTTATTCTCACTGGAGATGTCTTCCGTTCAGCTTGTGAAGCGATTAATCGCCAGTGAGTCGCGACTTAGTGCTGAAAAATTGCGAAAAGGTGATCTTCGGGAGCATGAATTTCAGCAATTGCACTCCCGTATTTCGAAGTTAGCAACGGCGCCTATTTTTATCGATGATACACCAGGAATAAGTGTTTTTGACCTTCGTGCGAAATGCAGAAGATTAAAAATGCAACACAATATCGAAATGGTCATTATTGATTATTTGCAATTAATGACTGCAGGAGGTTCTAAAGGAAGCGGCAACCGAGAACAAGAAATATCGACCATCTCACGTTCAATAAAAGAAATTGCAAAAGAATTGAATGTACCGGTAGTCGCATTGTCACAGTTGAGCAGAAGTGTTGAACAACGTGGCGGTGATAAACGTCCGGTTTTATCTGACTTACGTGAATCAGGAGCTATTGAGCAAGATGCGGATATAGTTTCCTTTATTTACCGTCCCGAATATTATGGTTTTATTCAAGACGATAATGGCAATTCAAACCATGGAATTGGTGAAATCATTGTTGCTAAACACCGGAATGGGGCTTTGGATAAAGTACGATTGCGGTTCATTGGTGAATATGCACGTTTCGAAAATCTAGACAATTTCAGTGACGATCCATTGCCTTCGGAAAATTCAGGATTTAAATCCAACACTCAATTTGAGCAAAATCAACCTGCTAGCTATACCATTTTGAGTAAAATGGATAAAGATAGAAATGATGAATTGGAAGATTTTGGAAGAAGTATGGAAGATAGTACCCCATTTTAATTACATTGATTATGCGTTGGTTACTCCTCCCTGTTTTAATTTTCATCTTCAGCTTTCAAAGTAAGGCAACTTCCATTCTCATCCCAATGGATGATAGCCAATCGGATCATTTAAAAGCCTATGGAATTGCCTTCTGGAGTTTGGAAAATCAGGTTGTGATTGAATGGCTACTGAATTACCGAGGTGGATCGTTCATGCTTCCTCATCTTCGTGCATTGGAAGAGGAACTCATTGTGCGAAACGTGAAATATGAGGTAATCACAGACGGACAAGCGAATCAAATCCGGAATCAAATTGCCAATCCAGAAGTGAATATGGAACTCGTTCAACTGGAGAAAGCACCAAAAATTGCCGTTTATACACCTGGAGGAAAACAGCCATGGGATGATGCTGTAACTCTTGTGTTAGAATATGCTGAAATTCCCTATGACAAAATTTACGACTCTGCAATAGTCATGGGTATCCTTCCTAAATACGACTGGCTTCATCTCCATCACGAAGATTTCACGGGACAATACGGAAAATTTTATGCAGCCTATCGCTCCTATCCTTGGTACCAAGACCAAGTCAGAGAGGCTGAAGCGTATGCCAAAATGCTCGGTTTTTCTAAAGTTTCAGAACTTAAACTTGCAGTAGCTAAAAACATCAAACAATTCGTTGCCGGTGGTGGATTTCTATTTACCATGTGCAGCGGGACGGATAGTTTTGATATTGCGTTGGCTGCCGAAGGTGCAGACATTTGTGAACGCATGTATGACGGAGATCCGGCTGACCCTCAGGCACAATCAAAATTGAATTTCAATGAAACATTTGCCTTTGAAACGTTCAAATTGGAACGGGACCCATTGGTATACGAATACAGCAATATTGACGGAACCGATTTACACCGCACTGGAAGAGTTACCGAACGTACCGACAACTTCGCCTTATTCGAGTTTTCCGCTAAATGGGACATAGTTCCGACGATGTTAACACAATGCCACACGTCAGAAATTAGTGGTTTCATGGGACAAACGACCGATTTCAGAAGAGAGGTGATTAAACCAAATGTCTTGGTCATGGGAGAAAATAAACTTTTGAATACAGCACGTTATATAC
>CANHQC010000134.1 GCA_947462695.1 Flavobacteriales bacterium
GTCGTGCGTAAAGTACTTCCCACCGAATTGTGCACCAATGAGGCTTTCCTGGCAAATACGGTGTACGCGTTTCTCCCATTCCAAGTCACGAAAAGCCTGACCGTTCATGTTTCCTTCTGTTGGAAGTTCATCGAAATAGCCAGCTGACGCTTTTTTGACCACTGACAAATTCGCTTCTGCAGATGTACCACCAATGACCAAAGCCAAGTGATACGGAGGACATGCAGATGTGCCTAAATCTTTTATTTTTTCCCGCACAAAAGCATCCAACGACGCTTCATTGAGTAACGATTTCGTTTTTTGGTACAAGAACGTTTTATTGGCAGATCCTCCTCCTTTGGCCAGGAACAAAAACTCGTAACTCATCCCTTTCTTAGCATAGATATCGATCTGCGCCGGTAAGTTTGATCCCGAATTTTTTTCGTCAAACATGGATAAAGCGACAATCTGCGAATACCGTAAATTGCGTTCTTGGTACGTATTGTATATTCCTTTGGATAACCACTCTGCGTCGTCTACTCCAGTGTACACATCCTCTCCTTTTTTCGCCATGACGATGGCCGTTCCGGTATCCTGACAAGATGGTAACTGTCCCTCTGCAGCTACGACTGCATTTTGGAGCAAGTTATAGGCCACAAAACGGTCATTATCGGTCGCTTCCGGATCATTCAAGATGCTGTTGAGCATCTGCAAGTGTGATGTTCTCAAGTAAAATGACACATCTGTCATTGCTTCTTGCGAGAGTACTTCCAAGGCTTTTGGATCTACATAAAGTACCTCACGATCGCCGTATTTTTCTAATCTAACATAGTCAGATGAGATTTTTCTGTACGAAGTTGTATCGCGTTGAATGGGATAAGGATCTTGGTAAAAAAACGTTGACATATCGATGGAGTTTTACGTTTACAAAGATAGGGTTTAATTGAAAAAGAAGTGGCTGTCTGAATTAGACAGCCACTTCTTTTATTTGTTTTAATTTTCTTTTGTCTTGATACAAAAGAAACAAAAAATCAAGGCTTAGGATTTTTTTGGGTTCGGGGTTATTGATCCAAACGCAATCATAAAAACAGTCCGAACCCTTTTCTTCACCTTCTGAATTCCTATTTTGTCAGTGATCCTAAAGGCTACTTCCAAAATTACGGAATTCAGTGCTGCTTGAAAATCTAAAAATCCAAGGCCGGATTGACAACTATAAACGATCTTTCTTCGATTATTTAAAAATCATTGCTAATAAGGCAATCTTTTGGATTTAATATTCCGCTAAACAATTGCTTTTTTACCACTTAATCTTTAATCCAAGGTTGCTGGTAAGACCAAAATTGGTTTGTGTAGCCAACTCTGGAATGGCCGTAATGTATAATCCCGGACGCATTTCAGCATAGATATTCAAGTGCTTCCAGAATTCACGTTTTTTACCTAAACGCATGTTGAATCCAACCGGAATGTATCCTGTAAAGGCAAATCCATTTTTATTTTTAACTGTTTCTCTTACCGATTCATAACCGTCTTCATTATAGGAATAGAAGTCTTCATCGTTGTCTTCATCGTCAGAAGAAGAAATGTATCGATCTTCCCAATAATTGATGGTTGTTCGAGAACTAATCGCTGTACCTAAGCTCACACCAATTCCCGTATGAAAAGAAAAACGGTATTTATCTGTTGTTTGAAAAATCAAGGCACCATCCAAACGCAATTGTTGTGTTTGGTAATTCATGTTGATGTTTTGGTTGAATACCGAATCAACTAACGTCTGTGCCCCGGTTTGTGACGATGTTAACGTATCGTAAGGTGTGATTGTAGATCTCGAATAAGATGCACTTATGTTGTTGGTATTCATAAAGGTAAAGCCTAGACGCAAAACTGGCTGACGTAAAAATCCGTTTAACGGCTCATCTCTAAATTGTAATCCTACATAAAGTCCATGAATACCGCTTATTGGTCCACCAGCTTGCATCATCGGTCCAAATCCGCCAGTTTTTGTGTAATCCGTTAAATCAGTTTGTGCAAGAAGAGAATTTGGTGCTAATTGTAAGAAATCGGCTTGCTCACCCATCACTGTTAATCCCATTGTCGATCCCGATTGGGCATTGAATTCGGTGATTTTCGCACGCTTCAAAAGTCCTTTTTTCTCTGTTTGTGCGAACGTACTTGCCTGAGCTATGAAAAGGCAAAGTCCGGCTATAATCCATTGTTGTTTCATGATATTTCTATTTTATGTCTAAACGTTCAACGTTTGATACGGTTTATTGTTTCTTTTAGGGCGTATTTTAACACTATTTGATCCGCCTAATTTTAGTAACTTCGCGCTTTCTCAAGACAAGCCGTATGACACGAAACTATCCGGAATACAAAGGATTGCAGCTTCCCAACGTAGCGCACACTGTGCTCGAAAAATGGAAAAAAGACCACGTATTCCAACAATCGATCGATACACGTGAAGGAAAAGAACCGTTCATCTTCTTCGAAGGTCCGCCTTCAGCGAACGGTCTTCCTGGTATTCACCATGTCATGGCGCGATCGATAAAAGATATTTTTTGTCGCTACAAAACGCTGAAAGGGTTTCAAGTGAAACGCAAAGCGGGATGGGACACGCACGGCCTGCCCGTTGAACTCGGGGTTGAGAAAGAACTGGGAATTACAAAAGAAGATATCGGAACGAAAATCTCGGTAGACGACTACAACAAGGCGTGTAAAGAAGCCGTAATGCGTTACACCGGGATTTGGAACGACCTCACAGAGAAAATGGGGTACTGGGTCGACATGGATGATCCATACATTACCTACGATTCAAAATACATGGAATCTGTTTGGTGGTTGCTCGGACAACTTTTCGAGAAAAACTTACTGTACAAAGGGTACACCATTCAGCCGTATTCACCGAAAGCAGGTACCGGACTTTCATCGCACGAGTTAAATCAACCGGGATGTTACCGCGATGTGACGGATACGACAGTCGTTGCGCAGTTTAAGGTGAAGGGATGGAATGAACGGTCGTCTTTTAATCGATTAGTGGATGGGAAAGATGTTCACTTTCTTGCTTGGACGACTACTCCATGGACGCTGCCTTCAAATACCGCGTTGTGCGTTGGTCCATCCATTGATTACGTATTGGTTAAATCCTTTAATCAATATACTTTCGAACCTATTCACGTCATCTTGGCGAAAAACTTGGTTCATGCGCAATTCTCCAAAGGATATGTTGCCGCAGAAACTGAAGCAGACTTAGACAACTATACCGCTGGAGATAAATCGATTCCGTATTTCGTAGCTGGTGAATGTAAAGGAACCGAATTAGTGGGCATTCGCTACGAACAATTGCTTCCATTCGCGCTTCCTGCTGAGAAACAGGAAGAGGCGTTTAGAGTGATTAGTGGTGATTTTGTGACTACTGAAGACGGAACAGGTATCGTACATATTGCTCCGACATTTGGATCGGATGATGCGAAAGTAGCAGCAGAAGCAGGTGTTCCAGCGTTTCTCGTGAACGACGAAAAAGGAAATTTAGTCCCACTCGTTGATCTTCAAGGAAAATTTCGACCTGAAATGGGCGATCTTGCCGGGAAATTTGTGAAAAACGAGTTCTACCTTGAAGGTGAAGCTCCTGAGAAATCGGTTGATGTTGAACTTGCTATCCGACTGAAAACCGAAAATAAGGCGTTTAAAGTCGAAAAATACGTCCACAGCTACCCGCATTGCTGGCGTACAGATAAACCGGTGCTCTATTATCCGTTGGACTCATGGTTCATTCGCGTGACGGATGTGAAAGAACGCATGATTGAATTGAATACGACCATCAACTGGAAACCGGAATCTACCGGAACTGGTCGCTTCGGAAAATGGCTTGAAAATGCGAACGACTGGAACTTGTCCCGTTCGCGTTATTGGGGGATTCCCATTCCGATTTGGTCAACAGAAGAAGGCGACGAGCGCATCTGTATTTCCTCCGTGGAACATCTCAAAGCGGAATGCGAAAAGTCAGTTGCTGCCGGATTTATGTCGGAAAATCCATTGGCTAACTACACCATTGGTGACATGTCAGCCGAAAATTATGCGGCAGTTGATTTACATAAAAACTACGTCGATCAACTTGTGTTGGTCTCTCCAAGTGGCCAACCGATGCGTCGTGAAGCTGACTTGATTGATGTCTGGTTTGATTCAGGCGCCATGCCTTATGCACAGTGGCATTATCCATTTGAAAATAAGGAATTAATTGATGGACGAAAAGGGTATCCGGGAGATTTCATCGCCGAAGGTGTCGACCAAACACGCGGGTGGTTTTACACGCTTCATGCGATTTCGACCATGGTCTTCGATTCTGTCGCCTATAAAAATGTCGTTTCCAACGGATTGGTTCTCGATAAAAACGGGCAGAAAATGTCCAAGCGTTTAGGCAATGCCATCGATCCGTTCACCACATTAGCAACCTACGGTCCGGACGCGACGCGTTGGTATATGATCACCAATGCGCAACCGTGGGACAACCTCAAATTTGACTTAGAAGGAGTTGCCGAAGTACAACGCAAGTTTTTCGGTACACTTTACAATACGTATTCGTTCTTTGCGCTTTATGCGAACATCGATCAGTTTGATTTCTCTGCGCCGGAAATTCCATTGGAACAACGACCGGAAATTGACCGTTGGATTTTATCCAAGTTGCACTCGTTGATTCAGGATGTGGATTTCGCGTACAACGATTACGAACCAACAAAAGCGGGAAGAGCGATTCAAGAATTTGTGGGCGATCAATTGTCGAACTGGTACGTGCGCTTGTGCCGCAGGCGTTTTTGGAAGAGCGATGACTTAACAGACAAGCAATCAGCTTACCAAACATTGTACACCTGTCTCGAAACTATTGCGCTGCTTGGCTCACCGATTGCGCCGTTCTTTATGGATCAATTGTTCAGCGACTTGAACAGCGTAACGCACCGACATAATTTAAGCTCGGTTCATTTAGCGGATTTCCCGACCGCAGAAAAAGCGTTCATCAACGAAGACTTAGAATCGCAAATGGAAATTGCGCAGCAAACCTCATCCTTGGTGTTGGGCTTGCGGAAAAAGGAGAAAATCCGCGTCCGTCAGCCACTTCAAAAACTGATGGTACCGGCCTTGAATGCCCGTTTCGTTTCCAATATTCTGCACGTCAAGGAATTGATTTTATCGGAAGTAAACGTCAAAGAGCTGGAAATCTTAGCTGAAGGAGACAATCAATTGGTGAAACGCATTAAGCCGAATTTCAAAACGATCGGACCAAAGTACGGCAAGCAGATGAAAGCCATTGCGGCGATAATCAACGAAATGGATCAAGCGGCGATTGCCACTTACGAAGCGAATACCGGTTGGTCGGGCGAAATTGAAGGTGAGCAGATTCAATTGGACATGGACGACGTGGAAATCACTGCGCAAGACATTCCGGGTTGGTTGGTAGCGACAGAAGGTGGTATTACTGTAGCTTTAGACATTACCATTTCCGATACCTTGAAAGCGGAGGGAATTGCCCGCGAGTTAGTGAATCGTGTACAGAACTTGCGCAAGGATTCCGGTTTGGAAGTCACCGATCGCATTCAGTTGCGCATTGACACTACAGACGCCATCTGCGCAGCCATTGCTGCCAACAGTGAATACATCTGCAACGAGGTCTTGGCCGACAACATTTCCTTTGGAGACACAGGTGCCAACGCATTAGTTACCGATCTGGAAACTGCGGAGGATACGCGGGTTGAGTTGGTGAAAGGGTGATTACCTCACCACCACTTTCGCTGGTGTATGTCCTGAACCGATGGAGATAAAGTACGTTCCTTTGGCCAGGTGCGCTGTTCCAATCAC
>CANHQC010000135.1 GCA_947462695.1 Flavobacteriales bacterium
AAAATTCCAGATAGCGGTAAGGCGTAAACGTATTTGGGTAAGATGTTGTTAGCCGCTTTCCAAATGAATAAAAAATACAGCACTAAGCAGAACGTCAGCATGATAAACATTGGAATGTTGCGTTCACGCTGATTTTCCATATCGATTGTCGTAATAATATTGAATCTTCTAAGTATGACAATGGCAACAGCTGGGGCCAGCAATCCGAAGACAAAAAACATATAGATTACGGCATATTTCGCTTCACCAGGAAGGAAAAAAAGTGAATCGTCGTTGAACAAGTAATCTTGATTGGATGGAATGTACATAGCCATCATCAAGGCATAAATCGGCATGAACAATGGAAGAAAAACCCAAGAAAGTAGATGAGCAACTTGTTTCATAGTTCTTTTCGTAAACGTGCGACGGGAATGTTGAGCTGCTCGCGGTATTTGGCCACCGTGCGGCGTGCAATGTTGTAGCCTTTTTGTTGGAGGAGATCCATTAGTTTTTCATCAGTAAGTGGTTTGCGTTTTTCCTCCGCTTCGATGGCTTCAGATAGTATTTTCTTCACTTCCCGAGTAGAAACTTCTTCACCTGAATCAGTGGAAAGCGATTCAGAAAAGAAATACTTCAGTGAAAAAATTCCATACCCCGTTTGGACGTATTTACTGTTCGCAACTCTGGAAACGGTAGATATATCTAGTCCAACAATTTCAGCAATATCCTTTAAGATCATCGGTCGCAGCCGTGTCTCATCACCAGAAAGGAAGTACTCTTTTTGGTAATGCATGATTGCATCCATAGTCATCAACAAGGTGTTTTGACGTTGTTTTATGGCGTCGATGAACCATTTAGCACTATCTAGTTTTTGTTTTACAAAGATTAAGGCATCTTTGTCAGCGCGAGATGTTTTCGCCCCTTCCGCATAAGTTCGAAGCATTTGCTCGTACGTGCGGCTGACTTTCAATTCAGGAGCGTTTCTGCCGTTAAGCACCAGCTCGAGGTGACCTTCAAACTCGGTTATCATGAAGTCCGGAATGATTTGATGGTGCGTTTTTGATGTTTCGCGCATGGACCCTCCTGGCTTTGGATTGAGTCGTAGAATTTCATCAATTGCGTCCTTCAGGTCTTCATCTTCAATTTCAAGTTTGGAGGCAATTCGTTCGTAATGTTTCTTGGTGAACTCTTCGAAGTATTTCTCTAATATTACTTTAGCGGTAAACTTGGTGATGTCACCATCCTGTTTCCGGTTGATCTGTAAAAGCAAACATTCCTGTAAGTCCCTTGCTCCTACTCCCGCTGGATCAAGTTCTTGAATGACTGCTAAAATTTCTTCTACTTCTGATTCTTGAACGATAATATTTTGGGAAAAAGCCAAATCGTCCACGAGGGCTTCTATGTCTCTTTTTAAGTACCCCGATTCGTCCAGGTTTCCAATGATTACTTCTGCAATCATGAATTGTGTATCGGACAAATAGAGCAGGTGAAGTTGTTCGATGAGTTTTTCTTGAAACGATTGTTCGCCGGAAAGCGGTACTACGCGTTCTTCGTCGTCTTTACTATTGTTGTTTGCTTTCGTCTTGTAATCCGAACCTTCTTCGTCTATATATTCAGAAATATCAAACTCAGGTTCGTCGTCGTAGTCGTCATCGTAATCTTCCTCATGATTGTAATCCTCATCCAGTTCATCTGCGCCTTCTTCGAGTGCTGGATTTTCTTCAATCTCTTGTTTGATGCGTTGATCCAATTCCATAGTAGGAACCTGCAACAGCTTCATCAATTGAATTTGCTGTGGCGACAGACGCTGTTCAAGCTTTTGAGCCAGGTACTGTTTTAGAGCCATGGGGTTACACTATTTATTTTCACAAGTATGGATGATCCCAATGCGAACAAGGAGTTCATTTGTTAAAAATAACGATATTCATGTAATAGCACCAATCAATTCAAGTGATTATTGACTGAATTCTATGATTTCATCAGGCATGATGAGGATTCAAGCGGGAATGGTTCACCAATACTTAAAACTCGGCGTTCAGAGGTGTTCTAGGGAAAGGAATAACATCTCGAATATTCGTCATACCCGTCACAAACATGACCATTCGTTCGAAGCCTAATCCGAAACCTGCATGAGGAACGGTACCGAATTTGCGCGTGTCTAAGTACCACCATAAGTCTTCTTCCGGAATATGGAATGCCGCGCACTTTTCTTTCAAAACGTCTAGGCGTTCTTCACGTTGTGATCCACCGACCATTTCACCAATTCCCGGGAACAATATGTCCATTGCGGCAACAGTTTCTTTTCCGGGTTCAGCATTATCGTTACGACGCATGTAGAATGCCTTGAACGAAGCCGGATAATCTGTGATGATTACTGGACGTTTATACTCCTTTTCCACTAAGTAGCGCTCATGTTCACTTTGTAGGTCAGTACCCCATTCCACTTCGTATTGAAATTTCTTCTTCTTGTAATGGTTCGAATTTCTGAGTACTTCAATCGCTTTCGTGTACGTAATGCGTTCGAATGGATTTTCGGTAATGAACTTCAAGCGATCAATCAACCCAAGTTCATTGCGTTCGTGTTGTGGTTTGGTTTGTTGTTCAGCCGCATCGCGTTCATGAAGGAATTGCAAATCATCCGGACAGTTATCCATCACGTATTGGCAAATGTACTTTAGCATGTCCTCTGCCAAATCCATATTATCGTGAATATCGTTGAACGCAACTTCTGGTTCGATCATCCAAAATTCAGCAAGGTGACGAGATGTATTGGAGTTTTCAGCGCGGAATGTTGGACCGAATGTGTAAACCTGACCCAACGCAAGGGCAGCTAATTCAGCTTCTAATTGTCCAGAGACCGTTAAATTGACTGCTTTACCGAAAAAATCTTCTTTATAATTGACCGATCCGTCTTCATTCAACGGTGGATTCTTGGGATCGAGTGTTGAAACGCGGAACATTTCACCGGCGCCTTCTGCATCGGAACCGGTAATAATGGGTGTATGGATGTAATAAAATCCGCGGTCGTTAAAGAACTTGTGAATAGCGAAAGAGACAGCGTGACGAATTCTAAAAACTGCCCCAAACGTATTGGTTCGAAAACGCAAATGCGCTTGTTCGCGAAGAAATTCAAGGCTGTGTTTTTTAGGTTGCATCACCGTGCGTTGAACATCATCCGGATTGGCTTCACCGATGATTTCTAATGACTCTACTTGCAATTCGACCGCTTGTCCGGAACCTTGGGAAGCAACGAGTTCACCTTGGACACAAATAGCAGCAGCGGTAGTCACTTTCTTCAATGTGGCTTCATCCATTTGTTCAAAATCGACAACAGCTTGAAGTGTTTTAATTGTCGAGCCGTCGCTTAATTGAATAAAGCGGTTGCTGCGGAAGGCGCGCACCCATCCTTTTACTTCAACTTTTTCGCCTATGGCAGGATCGTTTAAAATCTGTGCTATTTTGAATCTTTTCATGGTTCCCAATGTTCGAACGCAAAAGTAGTAAGAAAGCGTTAAATTAGTAATTGTTCTTAGCGGGATTCAGTGAAACGTATGGTTTTATTGATTATCAATTCCCATTGGTCACTTTTTTTGATTAATTCGTAGTGGTCTTTCTTTTCGATGTATAGGTAGCGGCTTTCTTCTACGGCTTCCAAAATGGGTGATTTTCCGTCTACAAATACTTCGCAGGTTGATTTATCGGCTGAAAAAAGGACGCCAACTTGCTGCACATAAGTTGATCCTTCATTGGTCATAGGTCTCATGAGCTGTAAATCCAATTCAAAAGGTCGGATGCAATCTTGTATTAGGTCAGACCACACATAACCTGCTGATGGAATACAATCGTGATCGTCACGGTCACCACCTGTTATTTGAGGTTGAATCGGTTGCACTGAACATCCTAAAACAACAATGCCTGCCCCGAGGAGCAAGCATTGATATATTTGTTTGATTGTGATCATGCATCAAATTTACATTTTCATGATGACAAATTCAGTACGTCTGTTTTTTTGGTGTTCTTCTTCGGGGCACGTTGACTTCACGGTTCCCTCGCACGGACAATCTACAATAAGTTTAGCTTCACCGTATCCTTTTCCATAAATGCGTTCTGGATTCGTGATGCGCGATTTGATGTATGCCGCGGATGCTTTTGCTCGGTTGTCGGATAACTTTTCGTTGTAGGCTATACTTGCTCGGCAATCAGTGTGTGAACCTAATTCAATGACCATAGTCGGATACTCATTCATGACTTTCACGATTTTTTCCAATTCAATGGCGGCATCTTTTCGTATGTTGAACTTATTCAAGTCAAAGTATATAGGTTTGATATCAATTAATTTAGCCAAGTCCATTCCCACATCTAATTTATCTAGGGATAAATCCAGTTGTTCGTGCAAATTGATGATTCCGGGTTTTGTAATCGCATAATTGAAATTTACCGATTTACCAAGGTAACCATCCTTTTTAAGTTCAATAACAAAGCTCAATTGGTCACCTACTTTTCGTTCGGTAAGCCCCTTCATTACATCACCGGTAATTGACGTAAGCGTATCGATTAAAACCTCACCAGTTTTTTGATCTGTTACTTTCAACTTTGTCAAGCCTAATGGTTGTTTTGAGGAGGCATCCATTACTAAACAGTATAATCCAAATGTCGGTAATTTCTCTAACTCACTATTTTGGATGATTTCGTTTCCTTTTGGATTAACAGTACTAACAGATTGCTTTACTGGCTCATATCCTTTTGCAGAAAAATGTATGGTAAAAGATTTTTCCGGTTCAACCGAAAACGCATACCCCCCGAATCCATCTGTAAGCGCTGTTGCCACCACATTTCCTTGAGCATCTTTCAGTTCAACAACCGCATTTGGTATACGTTCCTTCGAAGCAATATCCGTTAGCGTTCCTTTTAGCATGAGTTTAAATATGAACGGTTCGATCAGTTCAAAACTGTAGATATCATCGCTTCCTTGCCCACCATCACGGTTAGACGAAAAGTAGCCATTCTTGCTATTGCGATTGAAAATTAATGAAAAGTCATCTCGTTCACTGTTGATGTCTTTTCCAGCATGCTGAACGCCCGTAACATTGCCTTCATTATCTACTTCCGCAACGAAAACATCCAATCCTCCAAGACCAATTTGTCCATCAGAAGAGAAGAACAATTGCCCCTCTTTCGAAAACCAAGGAAACATTTCTTGTCCTTCTGTATTGACTTTTGAGCCAAGGTTCAAGGGAGTCCCTAAATTTCCATCAGGTAATATTTCAGCTCGGTATATGTCAGCCCCGCCAAATCCACCCGGCATATCAGAGACGAAGTATAAATACTGTTCATCAACAGAAAAAACTGGATGACCAACACTGAAATCGCGCGAGTTTATCGTCAATTCTTTTATATTATTCCATTTGCCATATCCATCAATTGAGGCAAGGTATAACTTTAGGTTCTGAATTCCTTTTTGATCACGTCTATCCTTTCCTTTTGATAGGTTGTTTCGTGTAAAGTACACCTGACTTTCTGCTTTGTTGTAGCACAAAGGTCCTTCATGAAATTTAGTGTTCACTTGCTTAATGTAGCGTTTCGGTTTATTTTCAGAATCATTCGGAGTGACAACATATAAATCAAGGAAATTATCGGCATTCCATGTCCATGAGCGTTTAATCAATGATTTTCTTCTGGATGTAACGAATAAGAGTTGATTCTCTGCTTGGTATTTATATCCGCCAAAATCAGCAGAAGGAGAATTGAAAAATACGGTATCGATTTTGAAATGCGTTGGCGAT
>CANHQC010000136.1 GCA_947462695.1 Flavobacteriales bacterium
CATCTTCACCGTAACCTGTGCTTGTGATAATGATTCCCTCCATTATGTCATCACGCAAGTTAATTAGGTACACATTGTAAAAGTGCTCGTTTTGCTCATTCGTTTCTTTTACAACTGCAATGCCCACATTTTCTACTACAGGGCCTAATAATCCTTCTTTCATTGTTCGTTGTTTTCGATTGAATAAGTGTATCCAAATTGATCTGCAAGTTTAGCTTTGACTATGCGTTTTACATTTGCCAAGTCTTGCTCTTTACGCAATTCCTTTTGCATCGAGGTAACATCTTTATCGTCAATGCCACAAGGTACGATATGGTTAAAATACTGGAGATTTGTATTTACATTGAAACCTATCCCGTGCATCGTTACCCAACGGGAGCTCTTTACGCCCATGGCACAGATTTTTCGTGCGTTCGGTGTATCAGGTTCAACCCAAACGCCTGTAAGCCCGTCAGATCGTTCACCTTTGATTCCAAATTCAGCCAATGTTTGAATGATTGCTTCCTCCAAAAAGCGCATGTACTTGTGAATATCTGTAAAAAATTGATCGAGGTCAAAAATAGGGTAAACCACCAGCTGACCAGGTCCGTGATAAGTAATGTCTCCTCCACGATTGATCTTGTAGAATGACGCATTGTGGTCACTCAATTCGTTATCGTCCAATAAAAGATGGTCTTGACTACCGCTTTTGCCTAATGTGTAAACATGTGGGTGCTCACAGAAAATGATGTGATTCTTTATTCCATCTACTGTTTCACCATTCCTCAGCGCAATCTTTTGCTGAATGGCTTCGTTGAACAATTTTTCCTGAAAATCCCACGCCTGTTTATAGTCGACCAAACCAAGATCGATAAAATTTACTTCAGGCATTCATTACTTAAATTTGGATAATTCGCCTTTAAGGAAGTCAATAGATACAATTTCTACCGCGTCAACTTGTCGTAACTCGGAAAGGTACCATGATGCCCAATCAACCACATTAATCAGGTAAAAAGAACGCTCAATGAGTGAATCACCTTTCGCGATTACTTCAAACGATATTCCAGTCTTTTTCTCTATGATGGACTTTGTAATGGTATAACGCAATTTATTTCTTGGATCCATGTCTTCTGTATATAGAAAAACAGGAGCAAATCGGTCGTCTCCACCACCCCAACCAACAAGTTCATTGTGGTTCATTTCTGGAATTACACTTGTCCAAGCTAAGTACTTTGAGTTTTCGTTGAACTGTTGTCTTGCACGAACGGCAACACCTTCATATTCTGGAGCAGAATAGATGATTCCTACTTTTTCAAATAGGAATTGAGCAAGTTGTTTACCAATGGTATGAATTTCTTGCTCATCATTAACCAACAGCCCTTGCGCTTTTTTCACTTCATTTAATCGTTCAGAAGAAATTAGACCGAGTTTAACGAAAATAGTAACGAGTTGAATAACCGAAAAGGCCAAAGCTGATCGCGGTGGATTTCCTCCAGGTACGATAATACAATCGTAATTGTTTTCCTGACAGAACGCAAGCAATTCTCCACCTGAGCTTACGCCGATTATATGTGCACCTCGCTCCTTTGCTTGACGAACAGCGTTCATTGTTTCTTCGGTGTTTCCAGAGTACGATGAGGCAATCACTAATGAGTTTGCCTTTACGTATGCAGGAAGATTGTAATCATTTAACTGTAAAACAGGAATGGTTAATTCGTGTTGAATCCACTGAGAAACTAACTTTCCACCGATTCCGGAACCACCCATACCACAAATGGTGATATTGTCGATGTTAGCAGTAATTTTTCTGATTTCTGATGCCGCTCCAATAGCAAGCGAGTCGATCATGTTAGTTGGAAAGTCGTGAATAAGTTGTTTCATACGATTTAAGATTTAACGGTGTAAAGATAATCAACTCTTTACAAATGGAGTTTGTAATTTTTTAACCATTTTACCCGCCGAAATATGACTAGTTTTGCAATAAAACACGGTATGAAAGCGGTAAAAGCATCTGAGACATTAGCGATTACAACGAAAATCGTTTTGCCCAACGATACGAATACATTGGGGAATTTATTTGGAGGTCAATTGCTTGCCTGGATGGATCTCATCGCAAGTGTTTCTGCACATCGACATTCTAAAAGAGTCGTTGTAACAGCTTCTGTAAACCATGTGTCGTTTCAAAAGCCCATTAGTCATGCTTCAATTGTTACATTAGAAGCCAAAGTCTCAAGGGCATTTAATTCTTCAATGGAGATTTTTGTGGATGTTTTTGAGGAGAACCAAGTGACCGGTGAACGGGTGAAGTGCAATGAGGCGATTTATACATTTGTGGCTGTTGATCAAAATGGGGCACCAATTCAAGTACCGGAGTTAATTCCAGAAACAGAAGAGGAAAAAGAACGTTTCGATGGAGCGCTGCGTAGAAAACAATTGAGTTTGATTCTGGCTGGTAAAATGAAGCCTTCCGAAGCAACGGAACTTCGACGTCTTTTTATGGAGGAATAGTCTTAGTCTCTATTCACATCCTCAATGATTGCCGGAATATCTTGTTGATTCATGCAATTAAAATGTCCTTTTGGGCAAGATGCGTACCCTATTTTTGAACACGGTCGACAGGCTAAGTTGTTTACTTGGTGTTTCGTCCACTGATTATTTCTATTCGGCGTATACGGGTACATACCCAACGATGGAACGGTATTCCCCCAAACAGTTACTATGCGTATTCCAAAACAAGCAGCAATGTGCATCATTCCTGTGTCATTTGTTAAGAGCACCATCGATTGCTTAACAATGGAAGCAGATTGGAGCAGGGTATAGTTGCCGCATGAATTAATGACAGGTTTATTTGCACATGCGTGAACGAGTTGCTCACCTTTCGCTTTATCCATTGGTCCACCAACCAACACGATTGGATGATTTGTTTCTTGAATTACACGGATTAATTGATCTAACGGTAATTGTTTTGTTGCGTATTGGGCTCCGATAGCGATGGTGATAAACGTTCCAGGTTGGCATCCGAAATCGGTTATCGTATCTACTTCATTTGAAGGCATAATGAAAAGTTCACCGGGCTGGTGATCAGGAAAAACACCCAGAGGTTTAACCGCATCGAAATACCTGTCCACTACATGCACTTCGGGAAGTTGATTGATCTTAAATCGAACAAGTAACCATTTTTGCCAGTTAAGTTTTGGAAAGGCAAATGTTTTAACGCCTAATGAAAGTCGCAAACGAAGTGTGCGGATGTTGTG
This sequence comes from Flavobacteriales bacterium, assembly GCA_947462695.1. Lineage (GTDB taxonomy): Bacteria > Bacteroidota > Bacteroidia > Flavobacteriales_D > Crocinitomicaceae > M0103. The sequence continues at coordinate 3,234 of CANHQC010000136.1, forward strand.
ATGTAAGTCAATGAAGTAGTCGAATTTTTCTTTTTTTAATACGCTAACTACCTCGTTTATGGAACGGTCAATGGTGTGAATGTGATTGATGAATGGATTAATGACAAGCAAGTCCTTCATATTCTTTTTGGTCAGGTAGTGCAGTTCCGCATCGGGGTACTTTTGTTTTATGCACCTGATGACAGGCGTAGTCAATACGACATCTCCAATTGAACTGAAACGGACGACAAGAATCTTCACGAATTCAAAGGTAATGATATGTGCTTATTCTGACACATTCGTTTTCCAGACTTCAATGTACTCATTCGCATTGCGTGGATTGAGATCGCGTAAAAGTCCATCAATTAAACTGGGGTGACATTTTTTGTGCAAACGCATACTCGGATAAATAGCCTGATACATGCTGATTCGGCTGGATAGTTTTTCGTCTCCAAAGAAAAAGATGTAATCAAATTCCAATTCTGGGTTTACTCTCAGGTCAGCAGTTGAATCTGTTCGCTCTGTAAACACACAGTTCCAGCTTTTGGCGTAAAACTTCGGCATCATCGACACGCGTCCTTCGCTTGAGCCTTCTAAGAGGATTCGTTCATCTTTTATGTTGTCGTCGTAAAGCGCATACATGGCTTCTACTCTTGATTTTTTGGAATACATCGTTGTTGAAAAAAGCAGAAAAAAGGTATTGAATACCCAGAAAATGGTCCAGCTTAATCTTTTCAGTCTACCTTGCCAAAATGCGGCCTTCAATTGGGAATAGCCTAGTATGCCTAAAATAAGAAAGAAGGGAAGAACGGAAAGTATAAAGCGTTCTTGCCGATTTGGATAGATCGTATGAAATAAAATGAAAACCAAGGTCGGTACAAATAGCACGGTAAATTTTCGGGCAGTGGCGAAAAAACCAATGCCAAACAGAATACCAAGCGGAACGAAAAGTACACCCATCAAAACAAGGAAATACATCAAGTAGTTTTGGTTCGGCAAGTATTCGGTGCCTTCGGTCATATTGTAGGAAATATAGCTGATCAACTCAGCAAACGGATAACCCCAAATACTCCAGTCGACCAGTCCTTGAGTTATTATAAACATCAAAATTACCCCAGCTGAGAACGAGAAAAACAGTGCGAATGATTGGCGAAAAAAGTAAACGGCGGCCATTCCAATTGCAAAAACACCGATTTGGTAACGAAAGGATACAGCCATTCCTATGAGGAGTCCGGCATAAAAAAACGACCTGGAACTTTCTCGTGAAATGACTATCCACATCCCCCACATTAGAAAAGGTAAGGCAGCAACTTCCACCAAATTTCGCACGGATACAAAAGGTAAAATCCATAACAATGCCAAAAGCCATCCTACTTTTTTCGCGTTTTCAACAGAAGAAATATGCTCCGTAATGCGAATTCCAAACCAGACGACTAAAAGTGAAGCAAGCGCATGTATCAAGCGATTAATAGCCATTAAAATCAGTGGATGGACAATCCCTAACCACTTCATTGCGCTGAAATAGATAAAATTCAACCCAACATAGGTGAAGCTATGACCTTCCGGTTTCCCTCTGTTTCCCTCTGTCCAAGGCAACCATTTATTGTAGTCGTAACCATCTACCCATGAAGCAGATGATTCAATGATTAGAAAGTGGTCATCGTGCATACCGTATCCAGGTGAAAAAAACACGGCAATGAGTCGGACAAGCAGCGCTGCCAACATAATCCAGCCATATTTGGCTGATTTTAGGGGTAATAATCGGTTACCTTGCACTGTATTCATCAAATAAAAGGGACATAAATGCGTGACATCTTCGTTCTTCTTTTTTTAGCTCCGAAGTAGTATATGAATTATCGAGGAAGCGCTTGGCATCCATGTTATAGCTAAAATTTCCTTTTGGAGAAACCCAGCCAAAGCCGCGATTAATGGTGTGTAAGGCAAATTCTGGGCACTTTGGATTCAACAAGTCTTTACTCCAAGTAAATCGCTTACTATCTCCACCCATTTGGTAAAGTAGTGTGCGCGCTATATCGGCTTGTGAACCCAATGTTTCGATTTGTTTTCCTTTCCATTCTTTTTTAAGCGGTTCTCCAAGAATGAGAAGCGGGATTTTAAAATAAGCGCCTAAGTTCGGATTCCGTACTCCGGGAGCTGCGTGGCCGTGATCAGCGACAAGTACAAATAACGTGTTTTTGTACCATGGTTCTTTTTTGCATCGTTCCAAGAAATTAAATAGGGCTTGATCTGCATACTGCATTGATTGCATGAAATCTTTTTCTTCTCCCTGCCATGAAGGAATGCCTTTTTTGGGGAAATCATATGGCGAATGCGTACTACCTGTAAATGCACAGTGCATAAATGGGCCTTTTGTTGTCCTTATTTGTTTGAGAAGGAAATCGTATAAATCCTCATCGTAATAGTTCAATTTACCTTTTGATAAATTTTTCGGAAAGTCATTCTCATCCAGCACGCTATCAAAACCATGATCGGCCAAGTACCCGCCTATATTGCCGTAACTTAGGTCACCACTAAACAGGTAATG
>CANHQC010000137.1 GCA_947462695.1 Flavobacteriales bacterium
AAGCGTCCGGCAAAATCTGGTGAAGGGACACCAAACGGCACATAAGCTGTGTAAATGGAATCAGCTGCAGTTTCTAGAAACTGCAGCTGATTCCATTTACACAGCTTATGTGCCGTTTGGTGTCCCTTCACCAGATTTTGCCGGACGCTTTTTCTCCGACTTGAATGAAAACTTGTACGCCGCATTGGCAGAAATAAGTATTCCTTATACCCTAATGAAAGAAACTAGCGCTATTAAAATCGGATACGCTGGATCGATCAAAAACCGAACATTTGACGCACGCGTATTCGGTTACGCGGTAAACAGTCCCGGACAATTCGACTACGACCTACTCTACTTGCCTCAAAATGAAATTTTTGCTGAAGAAAACATCAACGCACAAGGATTTAAACTTGGAGAAACAACCAATCCTTCCGATTCATACACGGCTAGTTCATCGCTTCACGCTGGATATTTAATGACCGATCAAAAGTTAGGTCAAAAACTACGTGCGGTATATGGTTTGCGCGTTGAGCAATTCAATCAACAGTTAAATTCCAGCTCTTACGGTGGAGATACGCTTACTATTGATAACGCCAATTTAAGCTACCTTCCATCAATCAACATTGCTTACTCACCATTCAAGCGCTCCAACTTCAGGATTGCAGCATCGAAAACAGTCGCGCGACCTGATTTCCGCGAATTGGCTCCGTTTTCTTTTTATGACTTCAATACGTCATCTGCAGTAGTTGGAAATGACACCTTATTATCTACAGACATCATTAACCTCGACTTGCGCTACGAATTTTTCCCAGGTAATGGTCAATTGCTTTCTGCTTCCGTTTTTTATAAAGATTTCAATAATCCAATTGAAAACACGGTGTTCTTTGGTGGATCAGGTTCCCGAACCTACACCTATCAAAACGTAACAGATGCGGTTGATTATGGAGTGGAATTGGAATGGCGAACAAAATTAAGTGGTATTGACTCTTTGTTGAATACATCACTTTTCGACAAGTTCACCTTCTTCACGAACCTAACGTATGTGCAATCAGTCGTTGATTTATCTAACGTAGCAACTGCTGTAACAGAAGAAGAAAAATTCAGACCAATGCAAGGACAATCTCCGTACCTCATTAACTCTGGGTTGATGTATCAAAACGATGACCTAGGTTTAGGTGTGAACATTATGTTTAATCGCATCGGCAGACGAATTGCTTTCGTCGGAACAAATGGTTACCAAGACATTTATGAAAATCCACGAAACGTACTCGATCTTCAAATTTCAAAACGCGTATTCAAAAAAGGCGAAATAAAATTCAACGCAAGTGATTTATTTAATAATTACCACGTGTTCTATCAAGATTTTAATCGCTCTGGTAAATACGAGGCCGAAGAAGACAAGCAGATTACTGGTATTAAATACGGTGTAAACCTGTCGCTATCGTTTGCCTACAAGTTTTAAGTTTATTGACTGAAAAACAATCAAAAAGCCCAATGTTAACATTGGGCTTTTTTTATTAACCGTTTCTTAAACTAACAATAATTCATGCCTAACCTCATACAAATTTGCCCAACCTACTTTTGAGTCGATAAAAAGGTGAAGCTGCTTCCTTGAAAATAGCAGTATTAAAACAACAATTACAATGAGAAAAAATGTACTCTTAACAGCTGTGGCATTCTTTATTGCTCTTGTCACGCAAGCACAAATCACGATTACAAGTGATATTACGTCCAATACAACTTGGACAAATGACAACATCTACACATTGAGTGGTGGATTTATCTATGTAACGAACAACGCTACGCTAACGATTGAACCAGGAACTATCGTGAAAGGTAACCAAGGAACATTGGTGATCACACGCGGTGCTAAAATCATCGCTGAAGGGACAGCAACACAACCTATTGTCTTTACTTCAGCTCAACCTGCAGGGCAAAGAAATCCTGGAGATTGGGGTGGAATTATCATTTGTGGTAAAGCACCTGTAAACGATCCTGCTGGTCAACGTCTTGCTGAGGGTGGTATTGACCCGGTTAAAGGTCTTTATGGCGGTACAGATGTAAATGACAACTCTGGTGTATTAAAATATGTACGTATTGAATACGCTGGTGTCGCTTACCAACCGAACAATGAAACGAACTCACTTACTATGGGTGCAGTTGGATTAGGTACAACGATTGACTATGTACAAGTAAGTTACGGAGGTGATGACGGTTTTGAGTGGTTCGGAGGAACTGTGAACTGTAAGCACCTTATTGTAAATAAAACTGTAGATGACATGTTCGATACAGATTACGGATTTACAGGTCGAGTTCAGTTTGCTGTGGCGGTTAGCGATTCACTTATTGCTGACATCTCAGGATCAAATGGTTTTGAATCAGACAATGATGCTACAGGGACAACAAACGGTCCGCTTACAAAACCAATCTTTTCTAACATTAGTGTTTTCGGTCCGAGAGCGACTGCTTCTAGTACAGGTTTCAACAGCAACTTTAAACGAGCGCTGCATTTAAGAAGAAGTACATCTACGTGTACATACAACTCTGTTTTTGTTGGATTCCCTACAGGATTGAAAATTGACGGAACAACAACAGGTAACAACTGTACAAGTGGAACACTACAATTCAGAAACAACATTATCGCTGGATCAACTCAACCACTTGACTCAACGGCATTGACTTTTGGAATGGCAAATTGGTTTAACGCGAACGGTAATACTATTGTATCTAACCCACAAGCAGTTCAGGCTATTGCACCATTCAATTATACAGCACCTAACTTCTTGTTACAAGCGGGTTCTCCTGCATTAACCGGGGCAGATTTCTCTGCTCCTAACTTGAATAGCACTTTCTTCGAAACAACTTCATACAGAGGTGCATTTGACGGAACGAACAATTGGACAGCATGTTGGTCGAATTTCGATCCGCAAAATGCAAACTACAATTCACCAAACTATGGATTGTCTGCAAGTGCAACCGTAGCTACAGCTGATACAGTAGCTACATTTACAAATACGTCAAATGGTGCAACAACTTATGTATGGAACTTCGGAGATAATACGACATCTACTGATGTGAATCCGGTTCATAATTATTCTTCGGAAGGAACATATACGGTGACATTAACTGCAACTAATGGTGGGTGTTCAACTACATATACTTTCGACGTAGTAATCACAATTGATGACACAGGTATTGAAGAAAATACACTATTTTCTGCTGTAAACGTATTCCCGAATCCAGCTGCTGATAACGTAACAGTTCAATTTACAAGTGCTGGAGCAACTAATGTGTCTTTAACTGTTATCGATAATAGTGGTAAACAAGTTGCTGCTACTCAACAAGTGGTAATCAACGAAGGTAAAAACGCTATCGAATTGCCGGTTGCTCACCTACAAAACGGATGGTACTACGTTAGTATGATCGCAGAAAACGGTGCTACACGTGTAATCAAACTTACAGTTCAGAAATAATATACTAATCTGCTACTAACAGGGGTCGTCTTTTGGCGACCCCTATTTTAACAACACCAACGATGTCACACTCTATCAAAGGTCACACCATTCTGCTCATCGACGATGAACAAGATATCCTTGATTTCCTATCTTACAACTTAAAGAAGGAAGGCTTCAAAGTGATGACAGCGACAAACGGTGAAGAAGGCGTTCGACTCGTTCAACAACTTAGTCCATCACTGATCCTTATGGACGTCATGATGCCGAAAATGGATGGCATCGAAACTTGCCAAATCATCCGAAAAGACTTAAACATTACACAACCCATTATCGCTTTCCTTACTTCTCGCGCCGAAGATTATTCGCAAATTGCCGGATTTGAAGCCGGAGCTGACGATTATATCAATAAACCTATCCGACCAAGATTGCTCGTAAGCAAAGTAGAATCATTGCTCAGAAGATTGGATCGCCCCGTTTCTGAAGCCGATGCAGCTGCCTCACATCACATTAAGATCGACCGGGAAAAATTTACCGTAGAAATTGAAGGTAAACAACTTCTTCTACCTAAAAAAGAGTTTGAATTGCTCGAATTAATGGCTTCTCGTCCAGGAAAAGTCTTCACAAGAGAACAAATATTAACGATTGTTTGGGGGAACGAAACAGTTGTTGGTGAACGGACTATAGATGTTCACATCCGAAAATTACGGGAAAAGCTTGGAGATACGTATATTCGCACTATTAAAGGAGTCGGATATACCTTCAAAGAATCGTGAAAAACTTACGTCCTGTACATTTACTTATCGGCGGTAGTGTAATCATTACACTTCTTACGTTTGTTGTCGCATTGATCCTTGAATTCAGATTCATGGATTTTGATCCACTTGTTCTCATTGGCCTCCCATTGCTCTCGGGAGTATTTTCATTGTCCGTTTTCTACTTCTTTATCAAGTTTTTTATCAATGATAGACTAAAAATGCTCTACCGTTCCATTCGAAAAGAGCAAATCGTTGATGATAACGAATTGAAATTTAGCATTACAGATGATGTTATCGCTTCGGCTGAAATGGCTACACAGCAATGGACCGAAGAACGAAACAAAGAAATTTCCAAATTAAAAGAACAAGAAGCCTTCCGACGTGAATTCCTTGGAAACCTCGCCCATGAACTTAAAACTCCCGTTTTTTCCATTCAGGGGTACATTTTAACCCTACTCGACGGTGGACTGGAAGACGAAAGTGTCAACAGGGCTTTTCTTGAGCGGGCTTCGAAAGCAACAGATCGAATGGTTAACATTTTGGAAGATCTCGATCAAATTACCCGACTGGAAGTGGATGACCTCAAGCTCAATATTCGTTCGTTTGACATACATGAACTGGTAGAAGAAGTATTCGAATCACTCGAACTGATGGCGAAGGAAAAAAATATTCAACTTCAGTTCTTCAAAGACTATGGAACTATTTACGTGAGTGCTGACCGATCGAAGATATCACAAGTACTTACGAACTTACTTGTGAATTCATTATTCTATGGTAAAAGCGAGGGACATTCGACAGTCCGCATTGACACTATGGGTGATATCGTCACGATCGAAGTAGCTGATGACGGTCCCGGAATAGATGCGATTAACCTACCACGCCTATTTGAACGCTTCTATCGCGTAGAAAAAAGCAGAAACCGGAACGAAGGTGGAACTGGACTAGGATTAGCGATCGTAAAACACATTATTGAGTCTCACGGTCAGACCATTTCTGTTCGAAGTACCGTTGGTCTTGGTAGTACCTTTGTGTTTAGCCTAGACCGAAGCAAGCAGCAAAGTCCAACGCTCTATTCTTCGAGAGGATTACCTATTAAATAGCTGTATGCTTATAGCATATAGCTTAAAGCTAATCTACAGTTAATAAAAAAGTCTTCACATTGCTGCAACTCCCTCCTCTAAACGTTTTACTTAGTTAAAACAAGATTTTCAACTAAACCCTTCTGTTCGCTGAACGGCCTTCAGGAGTCGTGGTGGGAACTCTTGGTTTCGTTTCTCCGTTCGCTTTTGTTACTACCCTATCTTGAGGAACACCTTTTTCAATCAAGACATTCACAACTGATCTAACACGACTATCGGAAATTAAGATATTGAAATCTTCTGGACTAAAATCAACAACAGAGTCATACTGTCGCATCCGCGGCGGCGGACAGTACTGGCCTTTTGAGGATGAGTAATTAGTACAAAAAAAAACGTCCAATCATTTCTGAAAGGACGTTTTTATAAAAGCGGCGTCGACTTACTCTCCCACCCTCAAAAGGGCAGTACCATCAGCGCTAGTGGGC
>CANHQC010000138.1 GCA_947462695.1 Flavobacteriales bacterium
GTTGGTGACAACGTTGGTGACGTAGCTGGAATGGGTGCTGACTTATTCGGTTCGTATGTGGCAACAGTATTGGCCTCTATGGTTCTTGGTAACTATATAATCAAAGACATGGCTGAAGCATCTGAAACAGGGGTGTTTACGGATGCATTTGGTGGAATGGGACCAATCCTTTTACCGATGATGATTGCAGGTGTGGGTATCATAGCTTCAATTATTGGAACATTCTTGGTGCGCATTTCGAATAACGACGCAAAAGAAGCTGAAGTTCAACGTGCATTGAATATTGGTAATATTACGTCAATTATTCTTTCTGCTGCTGCGGGATGGTTCTTAGTTGACTGGATGCTTCCTGAAACAATCGAAGGAATGAATTTCTTTGGAGAAGAAGCAAAAGACATTCCGAGTCGTCATGTGTTTTATGCAACGCTTGTTGGACTTGGTGTTGGTTACCTTATTTCCATGTTCACAGAATACTACACTGCATTAGGTAAAAAGCCAGTACTCGATATCGTTAAAAATTCCTCTACAGGAGCAGCGACGAACATTATCGCTGGATTGGCCACTGGTATGATCTCTACGTTCTCTTCAGTTATTTTATTTGCTGTGGCGATTTGGGGGTCTTACGAATTAGCTGGATTTTATGGTGTAGCAATTGCTGCTTCTGCGATGATGGCAACAACGGCAATGCAGTTAGCAATTGACGCATTCGGACCTATTGCGGACAACGCAGGGGGGGTTGCTGAAATGAGTGAATTACCAAAAGAAGTTCGTCAACGTACCGATGTCTTAGATTCAGTTGGTAATACAACGGCTGCTGTTGGTAAAGGATTTGCGATTGCCTCTGCTGCACTTACTGCGTTAGCATTATTTGCTGCGTATGTGACGTTTACGGGAATTGAAGGGATTAATATTTTCAAAGCAGACGTACTTGCTGCGTTATTCATCGGTGGTATGATTCCAGTTGTTTTCTCTGCATTAGCAATGAAATCAGTTGGTAAAGCAGCCATGGATATGGTAATGGAAGTACGTCGTCAGTTCCGTGAAATTCCAGGAATTATGGAAGGAACAGGGAAGCCAGAATACGGTAAATGTGTAGAGATCTCAACGAAAGCTGCATTACGTGAAATGATGTTGCCGGGTGCGATTACGATCATTTCTCCAATCATTATCGGATTTGTTATGGGAGCTGAAGCGCTTGGAGCGTACATGGCAGGTGTTGCTGTTTCAGGAGTTCTTTGGGCTATTTTCCAGAATAACGCCGGTGGTGCATGGGACAATGCTAAGAAGTCATTTGAGGCGGGTGTCATGATTAACGGTGAGATGACTTTCAAAGGTTCTGATGCGCACAAAGCTGCTGTTACAGGTGATACAGTAGGTGATCCATTTAAAGATACTTCTGGACCGTCAATGAACATTTTGATTAAGTTAACGTGTCTTGTTGGATTGGTTATTGCACCATTGTTGGGCAACGGTCATGCTGATGATAAAGCAGCTAAATCAGGTTGCAATACTGAGATGTCAGGAAAATCAGGCGCTTGTTGTTCAGGTGCAGGAAATGCACAGATGAATACAGTATGCGATATGAGCAAGTGTGCTGAAATGACAAAAGAAGAGTGTGCTGCGATGTGTGATTCATTGAAGTGCTCACCTGAAGAAAAAGAAATGTGTCTTTCACATTACGATAAGGATGGAAAATTTATAGGTAATGCAAAAGAACGTCGTGGACAAATGTGCTACGGTGAGAAGAAGCATTAAAGACGAATAGATTAAAATGAAATAGGCTGTCCGATTGGGCAGCCTATTTTTTTTCTTATATTATTTAACGAATACATTACATCGTCAAAAATTGGTTTCTTATGGAGATTGGTGAAAATTTAGTTATTTTCCCTCTTCGTGTTCGCGAATAGTGTCGATCATTGGTTGAACTACCTCGAATAGGTTTTTTTCGCTCCAAGGTTTCGAAATGTATGTTTCAAGTAACTGGTCTTCGCGTAATTCAGCCACAACAAGATCGTTTGCCTGACCAGATAACATAATGCAAGACAACCAAGGGTATTTTTTCTTCAGGTTGCGAATGAGTTCAGCGCCATTCATTTCTGGCATTTGATAGTCAACGATAATGAAAACTAATTTTACACCAAAATCGATTAATTCTTCAATGTGACTTTCAACCTCAGCCGGATTAGAATAGGTTTCGACAAAAGTGGTTTTGGTATCAATGACTTTTCGCAATTGAAAACTCAGCATGGAAGTAATCAACGGATCGTCATCTATACAAACAACAGCATACTTTAACATAATCTATTCAATATCTTTAGTAAAAGTAACGATAAATGAAGTGAATTGTTCGTCAGAAATTAAATTAATTTTCGCGTTGTGTTCATCAACGACATTCCGCACAATACTCAATCCCAGGCCAGTACCAGTTGTTTCCCCTTTTGTGGTAAAGAACTTATCGAAGATCTTTTCTTGTATGTCAACTGGTATCATATCACCTGAATTACTGATGGTTACATCGATGTGGCGTTTTGTTTCTTGTGCCGAAATGCGCAACTCTCCAGAACCATGCATGGCTTCAATGGCATTTTTAATTAGGTTCGACCACAATTGATAGAGTTTGGGCTCATATCCGAACAATTCAATCGTTTCAGGAATATTAAACTTGAGATCAACACCATATTTTAACTGGTGATTAAATACATTTAAAACCGTTCGAATATTTTCTTGCAAATTAACCGGACCTTTAACTAGCTGGCTTCCTTCTTTGAGATAGAATCTTAGGTTTTTAATTACGTTGGATGCTTTGTCTCCAGCTTCTAATACGGTGTTTACGAAGGTTCGAATACTTTGTATGTGGTAAATTAAATCAGCAAAATCGAGCGGATTATTCGATGAAAGAATGGTATTAATTACCTCATGCTCTTCGGGCTTAACTCGCGCTTTAACTAATGCGCTTGATAAATGATCTACTTGATCAAAATTGGGGTAATGTTCATTTAGGTAACGCGTCATCGCCGCCGTTTCTCTTAACGTTTGCATACCACCAACAAACATTTGAACATTGTTTTCTACTGTTCTATTGCAGGCTACATTCAATTGATCCAAGGTGCATTTCGATAACACCGATTTGAATAAGGATTCAAGCGTATATTGAATGCTTTCCGCCCCAACTTTTATCGCCCCAATCGGTGTGTTTAAGTCGTGGGTAATTCCTGCAGTAATTTCTCCAATCATGGCTAATTTATCCTGATTGGCCATTGTTTGGGTCAATTCATTGTTCTTTGCGGTCTTCTCCGCAACCATTCGCTCAAGACCTTCATTAATTTCGATGTAGCGATTGTTCGCTTGTTCAATTTGTGAGATAAATTCAATGCGTTTATTTATGTTCACCACCATTTCAGCGAATAATTCTAGAATTATTTTATCCGTTTCATTAAACGAGTGTACTGAACGAACTGAATCAAATCCAATAAAGCCGGTGCATTGGGCATTGTCCATCATGGGAATGGCAATAAGGCTTTTGATATCCTGTACTTCTAATAACTCTTTAAATTGGCTGTCAGGGAGTTTTGACACATCGTTAACTTCCATGATTTCACCCTTGAAATGGACTTCAATCCACTTTGGAACATCTGAAAATGGAATATTCTGTAACGTTTCAATTTGAGGTTCAATTCCCTCTCTGCACCATTCGTATAAATTATTGGTTGTGCGATTATCGTGGTTGTAATCGAAAATATAGGAACGATCTGCATTCACGAACAAACCGATATCTTTTAATGCTTCATTCAATGCATGGTCAAGTTCATCTGGATTTAAATTAAGCAGTTTACTCGCTGTCCGAATAAGTAAATCTTGGAAGTTTACTTGTTTTTGTATGATGGATTCATTCAGTTTAGCTGAAGTAACCTCTTGTCGGATTGACATGTATTGCATCCCCTCATCGTTATCGCCTTTAATGGGATAGATTACCGTATTAACCCAGTAAAAGTGGCCTTCTTTTGCTCGGTTTCGAATTTCACCTCTCCAGATTTCACCGGATTTGAGCGTTCTGTATAAGTCACCCCAAAATTCTTTCGTGTGGTATCCTGAATTGACAACATTGTGGTTATAACCGATTAATTCGTCTTCTTGATAACCCGAAACCCTGCAAAAGTTCGCATTTACGCGTAATATTTTACCTGATTCATCTGTTACGGACACCAAAGATGATGCATCCACTGCAGAGGTTAAATCTTTTACAAACCTGTTTTTCTCTTCCAGTATTTTTTGTGCAGCAATCTTTTCTGAAATATCCCTCAAGGTAGAAATGGCAAATCGCTCGCCATTCATTGTTCTGGGAATAACCGTTACCTCAACTGGAGTTACTTCGCCAGTTTTGACGTTTCGGTTGACTGACTCAATATGCAGCACACCTGTTTTTTCTAAGTCATCTAGATGTGCTTTCCAATGATCGATAGAGGTAAAATAAGATTCAATATCGAGAATAGAAAAACTTCCCATTTCATGCCGTTCGATACCAAGGCGTTCGCGTGCTACCTTGTTCAGGTATACAAACTGGCCTTTTTCATTCACAACTTGGATGGCATCGTTTGTTTGGTCAAGGAAAAAAGCTAACCGTTCTAAATTGACACTTTTTTCTTCAATTAAGCGAAGTGCTTCCTGTTGTTCAGTGATGTCAATTAATGTCCCTTCAATAATTCCTATGCCATTCTCTTCCGTGTACAGCACGTTGGAGAGCAATTGTATTTTCTTTCCATCTTTTCGGATATTTTCAATGAGGTAATTTTCAAGTTTACCATATTTCCGAAGTTGTTCGATGTACGTTTTCCTGCTTTCGCTATTCAGATAAAATTCGCTTGTTTTGTGTTGTTTAAGCTCTTCAATGGAGTCAAAACCAAAAATGCGTGCATAGGCCTGATTGATTTCTAGAATCTCACCGTATTCATTGGTTCTAAATACAGCTGCCACGTTGTTTTCAACAAGTGATCGGAAGCGTTTTTCATTGTTTTCAGCACGTTCTTGAGCCATTTTGGCTTCAGAAATATCCAATCCATACCCGAGCATTCCGACGAGTTCATTCTCCTCATTTTTTATGGGTGAAAATGTGCGGCGGATGACTTTTTTAGAACCATCAGGTTGTGGATAGACATCCTCCCATTGTTGGATCGTATTTGAATGAAGCGCTTTTGTAAATACATCATGGCGCGCATGCGCAACACTGTCATCAAGATTTTTTAGTTTGAAATAATCGAAGTCTGTTTTTCCAATTAGAAATGAGCGGGTATCTTCACTACTTATAGCAATAGGATTTAAAAACAAATAGCGGTGTTCAACATCAAAAATGGCTAAATCTGATGGAAGGCTATTCAACGCGTCATAGAGAAAATCAGCACTTAACGGGTTTTTACTTAGTACTTGGCAGTTGACATAAATAAAATCGGCATCTAAAGGCAAAAAATCAAGTGAGAAACGGGTGCTGTGCGAATCATTGCTTTCAAGTTCAAGCGTTGTGTCTTTATCCAGCCACCAATTCCCGTCAGGAATATTTCTGAAAATGGAACTGATGTGAGGGGTTGGGTTGTTTTGGACTGCTAAGTGTGCACTGAATTTTTTAGTGCAGTGAACAACATCACCTGCCACGGTAATTAGAAAGTCATAATTGTCTTGTTGATCAAGTAACGAAAGGATAATTTGTGGGGCGGGCAATGGTGTTTTCAATGTCGTGTATCGTTATGCTTCTTGTGCCCTTTCA
>CANHQC010000139.1 GCA_947462695.1 Flavobacteriales bacterium
ATGCCACTATTTTCTTTGGCACCCCAAATTTCTCCATGTTCTCTAATGCTTTCGGAAGTGCGGCTTCACTACTTGCTGTTGCAAATGCAAGTGTAACAGGTTCAGTTATTGCCTGAATGAACTTCTTAATTGGAATTCTGGCCATAAGTGCAATTGGCAGTAAGACAGCAAGGACAAAAATAATCAACGCCACGTACAACGTTCCAACTAGTTTCATGAGGTAAAACAGAATCTCTACACCTGATTTAGCCACCGTACTTGCAAGCGCTCCAAAAACGGCGAGTGGCGCAAGGTACATGACAATATCCGTAAACTTAAACATGACTTCGGCTAAACTCTCACTGAAATTGAGCATGGTTGTTTTGTGCGCTGTATTCTTCACCATACCTAACCCTATGGCAAAAATGACTGAAAACACAACGATTTGAAGCACTTGATTTTCCACCATAGATTTAGCGAAGTTCTCGGGAAAAATCTCCACAAAATGATCCTTATGTTCAGCCTTTTGAGCAAGAAGTTCAACTGATTTTTCTTTGTCCTGACTCCGTGCTTCTACTTTAACCCCAACTCCAGCTTGAGAAACATTAATCGCGAACAAACCAATAAATAATGCGACCGTAGTTACAATTTCAAAATAGAGAATACTTTTCAGTCCAATTCTTCCGACTTGTTTTAAATTGGAATGACCTGCAATTCCGATGACGAGTGTGGCAAAAATTAAAGGTGCAACAAGTGATTTTATTAAGCGCAGGAAGATCTTACCTAATCGTTCCATTTCGAGGGCGAAATCAGGGAAATCCATCCCCACTTCAACACCTAAGATCATGGAAGAGAAAATCCAAAGTGACAATTTCTTGCGTTTAAAAGAAATCAGAAAAAGAATTGCAATCAAGATATACCTTGCAATTCGAAATGGAGTTGGATCAACTCCAGGGAAAGCGCTTTCGATTAAAAAAACCAAGCCGATGTGAAGAAAGGCTATAACGTACCAAAAAACAGTGTAAAATGATTTGAATTGTTTCATGGCATGAAGATACATATTTCTTCTGCACTTAAAATCGATCAAAACGTACCAGAGAATAAACGCACCTATCTTTTCAATAAATAATTTGCATAAAACGATGCTGTTTCAAGCAATTATACTTAAACTTGCACTATCAAAGAAATTAAGGTCATTTCGTATCTTAATCCTTCCATTTAACCAGTGATCTCACAATTGTAAAAATTGTCATTCTCAAACAACATTTATGGACAAAAAAGAGCTAGAAAGTAAAAAACTTTCTGACCTAAGGGTAATTGCAGCAACTATTGGAATTGATTCAGCAGAATCCTTTAAAAAAGCCGAATTGATTGATCGTATTTTAGATTCACGTTCTACAGAATCGAATGATAACGAAACTAAAAAACGCAGACCAAGGGTTTCGAAAGTTGAAAATCAAGAAAGTACTGATTTGTTTTCGACTGTTACTCCGCCTAAAAGTGATGTAAAACAAGAGATTCAACCTGAGATCAAAAAGGAAATTGAAGGAGACACAAAATTGGGCAATAGAAATAAACCCAAAGTAAGAACCGAGAATCAACCTGAGGATCAACCGGAGAATCAAGAAGAAAACTTGAACGAAAAGAAAGGTAGAAACCTACTTGATCTTGCCAAAAAAGTTGAATTATCAGAAGAAAAAAATGATTCTGTCGCTAATCCGGTTTCCGATCAAGATCAGCAAGCAAATAAACCTGATGAAAAACAACATCAGCATCAGCAACACAAGCACCCTCGTCAGCAACATCAGCATCAACATCCACAGCAAAATCAACAAAATCAGCGCAGGCAACAAGAAGAGAAAGTGGATGACTCCTACGATCTTGTAGGTATTGTTACTGCAGAGGGCGTACTTGAAGTAATTCAGGATGGTTACGGATTCTTGCGATCGTCAGACTACAATTACCTGCCATCTCCAGATGACATTTACGTTTCTCAAAGTCAGATTAAACATTTTGGATTAAAAACTGGAGACACAGTAAAAGGAACCATCCGTCCACCAAGAGAAGGCGAGAAATTCTTTCCACTTGTAAAAGTAGAGTCAATAAATGGTAGACACCCGTCATATATTCGTGATCGCGTGCCTTTTCAATACCTCACTCCCCTTTTCCCAGACGAGAAGTTCAAACTAACCGGTCATGCGCAGGAAACACTTTCCACTAGAGTAATGGACTTGTTTGCGCCAATTGGGAAAGGTCAGCGGGGTATGATTGTGGCACAGCCTAAAACAGGTAAAACCATGTTATTAAAGGATGTAGCCAATGCTATTGCAGCGAATCATCCTGAAACATACTTGATCGTACTTTTAATTGACGAACGTCCTGAAGAAGTTACCGATATGGCCAGAAGTGTAAAAGCAGAAGTGATTGCTTCTACATTTGATGAGCCAGCTGATCGACATGTAAAAGTAGCGAACATGGTACTTGAAAAAGCCAAACGAATGGTAGAATGTGGTCATGATGTATGTATATTACTTGATTCCATTACGCGACTAGCACGAGCATACAACACTGTTTCTCCAGCTTCAGGAAAAGTACTTTCAGGAGGTGTTGATGCTAACGCGTTGCATAAACCAAAACGCTTCTTTGGATCAGCCCGTAAAATCGAAAATGGTGGATCATTATCTATTCTAGCTACCGCTTTAACGGAGACAGGATCTAAAATGGACGAAGTAATATTTGAAGAATTCAAAGGTACCGGTAACATGGAATTGCAATTGGATCGTAAGATTGCCAATCGCCGCATTTATCCGGCAATCGATATTACAGCTTCAGGTACACGTCGCGAAGATTTACTTGTTGGAAAAGATGTGCTACAGCGGATTTGGCTCATCCGTAAATTCATTGCGGATATGAATCCGGTTGAAGCGATGGAGTTTATGAAGAACCACATGGAAAACACCTTGTCGAATGAAGAGTTTCTCGTTTCAATGAACAGCTAATTTTCTGTTATGCGTATCGGAGTAAAAACGGGACTTATTGCTGCGGCTTGTTGGATAACCTTTCGATTGTCAGCACATTACCTGGGATTTTTTGTGGACACCCCTGTTCCTCAAGTAGCAGTTTTATTGAATATTTTCGGTTTACTTGTGGCAATTTCAATTGGGCTTTATTTAGAAAAAAGGAAACAGACGGAAGAAAGTAACGCATTATTTGACATGAAGAATGCGATGTCTGCAGGCGTGCCCTACGTGGTGCTAGTGAGTATTTTCATTTATTTTTTCTACCATAAAATCAATCCGGAATGCTACCAACATCAGGTAGCAGAAAATGACATTGCCATAGAACGAATGGTTAATGATCCTGTTCAATTGGAAAAATTCAAAAAAGAACAGCAAGATGCGGAGGTCATGACGAAAGAACAAATCGAATCGAAACTTAAACAAAGTAATCGTCAAGGTGCCTCTGCCGGATTTACCTCAACATTGACAGTTTTAGCTATGATTATTCTAGCTACGCTCTACAGTCTCTTGATAACGATTATTATGCGAAAAGTCGTTTTCAGGAATTAGCGATAGCAGCCTTTACTTCTTCTCCGAGTTGATCGTAGTCTATTCCATCAAACGTTCCAGACGACATCATCAGTAACACACTATTATGAAGATCGTGCTTTCTGATGAACGACAATACATCTTGGGTAGAATCAACAACGTTAACTTCATCACCAAATGCATTTTGAATTTCGTCCTTGGTCAATTCCGGAAGTTTTTTGTGGGCCACAACAGCTGGACTAAAATAAACGAGTGCTTCATCAGCTGCCTGCATTGAACCGCTGTAGTGTGGTAAAAAATTCTTCTGTAAGGACGAAAACGTATGCAATTCCATACACGCAATTACATGCCTGTCTGGGTACTGTTCTTTCACTGCTTTGGTTGTTGCTTTTAATTTTGACGGTGAATGAGCAAAGTCTTTGAATAAGACAAACTCCTTAGTTTCTACTACTTTTTGTAACCGTTTTCCTGCTCCAGTAAAATCTTGCATAGCGCTCATAAAATCGCCTGGTTTTATCCCAATAGCCGCTGCAAGTTCTAATGCTCCCATCGCATTTTGCAGGTTATGCGCACCAAATATTTTCCAATCAAACCACTCACCATTCAATTCCACTTGAGAACCCATTTCAGTTACGCGAAATGTTGGCGTTTGATAGGGTTTAATACTAAGTCTTCCGTTGTGTTTTTCGCCTAAAAGACGAACTTCCTCGTCTTCTTGATTGCAAACTAGCACACCATTTTCAGCGATACAAGCGCAAAAAATATCAAATTGCTCGACGTAGTTTTCAAACGTTGGAAACACATTGATATGATCCCAAGCTATACCGCTTATTATAGCAATATCAGGCTGATATAAATGGAATTTAGGTCGACGGTCAATCGGAGAACTCAAGTATTCATCACCTTCTAAGATCATAATTGGCGCGTCATCAGATAATTTCACCATACAGTCGTACCCTTCCAATTGAGCACCCACCATGTAATCGACATTTACACCAAGTTTATTGACCACATGAAGCAACATCGAAGTAATCGTTGTTTTACCATGACTCCCGCCAATTACAACCCTTATTTTGTGTTTACTTTGCTCGTATAAGTATTCAGGATAAGAATAAATCGGTATGCTTAATTCTTTCGCGCGGATCAATTCAGGATTATCTTCTCGTGCATGCATACCCAATATAACGGCATCTAGATCAGAAGTAATTCGTTGCTCATCCCAGCCGATCGTTTCTGGCAAAATTCCTTGCCTTTCTAATCGTGTTCGTGAAGGTTCGAAAATTTCATCGTCTGAACCAGTAACATCGGTTCCTTTACGGCTTAGCGCAATAGCTAAATTATGCATTGCACTTCCTCCAATGGCAATAAAATGTACTTTCATTTTGAACACGGTTTGAATGTGCTGTAAAAATAAATGGAATAGAAATGGGGACGATTGGGAACAAAAAGAGTTACCCACATCGTGTGTTGAATAGCTTAGTTCTTGGTATTTTTCACAAGATCTGAATTTTGCGTATGCTGAATCCAGGCTTCTTCAGTAATGGGCTTACCATTTTTTGAGTACGTTGTATTATCTAGCGTTTGTGTTCTCACATACACATCACCTTGTCCTTCAACAACAACTACTCGTCGAGTAATATACGCAGTGACGTATCCAAAACTATCCGATCGGGTGAAATTCTCTTCGGACACTCCTTCAGGATAGTTGAGACCAATTTCATTCGGCGTTCTTGTCTTAACTTTAGTCGCATTTAATCGCGTATCAATTTTCACTCCATGTTCGTATGACTTTTCGGCAAGCTCACGATCGGTATTAGCCTGGACATTAGTAGCCTTAGCTGCCACATCCAAGTAATCGCGTTTCATGGATCGCTCTTGTGAAGTAAGTTGAACCTGTTGGTTGGATTGACCGTTAACGAACTTATTGACCTTTGCTTCAACAGTCATGGACTCATCCTTTTCGCTATTCAACAATGCTGTTTCACCCGTTTCCAATTTTGTTTCGAGACGATTGATTTTTGCGCTATTATCAATTGTATTTGTTGATTGTCGAACCATTTCACGGTTGACATTGTCGTCCACTTTCATGACCCGCTGTCCTTGATCGATTCCGTTTGATTGGTCTTTTACGAATTGGTTTTGTTCTGCTTTAACCAATTGTTGCGTTTTTTTATCTACGATTGTGTTGGTAACCAATCCTTGTTCCTGTTCTCGTTGAAGAAT
>CANHQC010000140.1 GCA_947462695.1 Flavobacteriales bacterium
ATATATATTTTTTCACAAATATTATCTTGGAACAAATCAATTTCTATCTTAGCAACCTTGAAAAAAAACGTGGATTTTAAACACATATGAGTATGGTAAGAAAGCTTTACCTCACAATTATCACAGTATTTTCCTTCTCGGCAGCTGTCTTTGCACAAGCTGGAGCTGGTTCATTGAAAGGGATAATTAAGGACGGAAAAACAGGTCAACCCATTCCATTTGCCAACGTGGTAGTGGAAGTAGGAGGAATTCAACTAGGAACTGGCCAATCGAATTTCGATGGTGAGTACCAAATTAAACCTTTGGACCCGGGTTCTTATGAAGTAAAAACTAGTTATGTTGGTTACAAACCAATTAAAACAACGGGTGTAATTATTTCAGCAGGAAAAATCACTACGGTAGATGTGAAATTAGAATCGTCCGTCGTGGAAATTAAAACCTACGAAGTGGTTGCTTACGATGTTCCATTGATTGATGATTATCAAGGAAAGACCGTAACCAAAGAAGAGATTTATGCTCTTCCAACACGTAACATTAATTCAGTTGCAGCTACAACAGCCGGGGTTACTCAGTCTGATGAAGGTTCTGGGATTAACGTTCGTGGATCTCGTGGGGATGCCACATTCTATTTTGTAGATGGTATTAAAGTACGAGGTTCTACAAACATTCCTCAACAAGGTATTGAACAAATCCAAATCATTACGGGTGGCTTACCTGCAATGTACGGTGATGCAACTGGTGGAGTTATCTCCATTACCACGCGAGGTCCATCCCAAGAAATTAACGGTGGTTTGGAATATGTTCGTTCTGTTGATGGTTATGGTTACAATCTTCTTGGATTTAATTTAACTGGACCAATTGCTACAAAAACTACTGCTGACGGAAAAAAGAAACCATTTATTGGATTCTTCATCTCCTCAGAGTTTTTAAAAGAAGCTGATAGTGATCCATCTGCAGTTGGGATTACAAGGTTAAATAAAGATAAGTTGGCTGAATTGGAACAAAATCCTCTTCGAATTGCACCACTTGGAATTGGTCGTTTGCAAAATGCATCATTTGTAAGAGCCACTGATTTTGAAAATGTTAAACGCAAAGAAAATTCTGAAGTAGGTCGGGCTTCTATTGCCGGAAAAATTGATTTCAAAGTAAACGAGACTTCGAATATTACGATAGGAGGTACATTTGATTATGAAGCATCTAATGGTTTTAGTCTTGCCAACTCCATGTTTAATTCTGTAAACAATGGACGTTTCATAAACCAAACCGTGCGTGGATATGCGAAATTTACACAACGATTGGGTGGTTCTGATCAACAAAATTCTGCGAACGTAATTAAAAACGTTTTTTATACTATCCAAGCAGATTATACCAGAACTAATGGCAAATCATTCAATGAAAACCACAAAGACAATCTATTCGATTATGGCTATGTGGGTAAGTTTAAAACATACAGAATTGCTGATTATGGTTTTGGCTTAGATACGGTGAATGGTATTGTTTTAGGAGGTATTCTTCAAACAGGATTCCGAGATACTTTGTTCTCGTTTGAACCTGGAACTCAAAATCCAATTACTTCCAATTATACATCTCAATATTACGATTTAGCTGGTGGTGTAAAAGATGGGTTTTATGAAAATTTCACTCAAGTTCAACAAGGAAAAGGCTTGTTAAATGGAGATCTTCCAGACCAAGTTTATTCTATGTACAATGCACCAGGAACTACTTTCAATGGCAATTCTAAATCTCAATCGGAACAATTCCGTATTGTAGGTAGTGCTTCTGCAGATATCAAAGGACACGAAATTGGTTTTGGATTTGAATACGAACAACGTACAGACAGAGGATACTCAATTGGTCCAGTTGGCCTATGGTCTATTATGCGTCAGTTAGCAAACCGTCATATCGATCAGCTCGATTTATCAAATCCAATTGCTGTTTATAATGAAAATGGAGTTTTCCAAGACATTATCAATTACAATCGTTTAGTTAATTCTGATAATCAATCTTATTTCGATAAAAACCTTCGAGAATCTCTTGGCTTAGCTGCAAACGGAACAGATTGGATTGATGTTGATAATCTGGATCCATCCCAATACTCATTGAACATGTTCAGTGCTGATGAACTTCTTAATGGGGGTGGAAATTCGCAGTTAGTTGCTTACAATGGTTACGATGCTTATGGTAACATTGTAAATGGACGTCGTACCCTTGATAATTTCTTCAACGACAAAGATGAATTTGGGAATTACAAACGTGAAATTGGAGCGTTCACACCAATATACATGGCATCTTATATCCAAGATAAATTTTCGTTCAAAGATTTGATTTTTAATGTTGGTGTTCGTGTTGACCGTTTCGATGCCAACCAAAATGTTGCAAAAGATTTATATTCATTATACGAAACACGCAAAGCCGGAGAATTCAATTACAATAACGATTATGCAAGACCCTCAAACATAGGCGATGATTATGTAGTTTATGTTCGTGATATTAATAACACGGATTTAAGTAATACCGATAATATTATTGGTTACCGCAATGGAAATCGTTGGTATAATAAAACGGGATTAGAAGTGTCCGATCCAATTGTAATTGCACAAGCATCTTCAACGGGTCGTGCGACTCCTGCACTTCTTGACCCATCAAAACAAGTAGTTTCTTCGTCCGCATTTAGAGATTATAAGCCACAAACAAACTTCTTACCTCGTATTGCATTCCAATTCCCAATATCGGATGTTGCTCAATTCTTCGCTCACTATGATGTGTTAACTCAACGTCCAACATCCGGAATTCGTATTGATCCATTGGATTACCTTTTCCTTGCAAATACAACAGGAAGTACTATCAATAATCCGGATTTAAAACCGCAACGTACTATCGATTATGAAGTTGGATACAAGCAAGCCTTGAATCAGAGTTCTGCTCTTACGATCAGTGCGTTCTACCGTGAAATGCGTAATTTAATTCAGGTAATACCTGTAAATTATGCATATCCTGTAAACTATACTACGTTTGGAAATATCGATTTTGGAACGGTTAAGGGCTTATCTGTTGCATACGATTTACGCAGAACTGGAAATGTTCGTTTAACAGCCAATTACACATTACAATTTGCTGATGGAACAGGTTCAAGCTCAACTACAGGTGTAAACTTGATTAATTCCGGGCAACCTAACTTACGTACAGCTATTCCTTTGGATTTCGATACACGTCATCAAATTCAAACCACTTTTGACTTCCGTTATGATGAAGGGAAATTGTACAATGGCCCTCGTATGTTTGGCAAAAACATTCTCGAAAATACAGGTTTAAATATTGTAATGATTGCAAATTCCGGAACACCTTATACACGATCTTCGTTTTACTATGCAGAAGCTCAAGGAACTGGTGTGCCAATCTTAAAAGGAACGGTTAATGGATCAAGACTTCCATTTCAATCTCGTATTAATGTGCGTTTAGATAAATCTTTCGCACTTCATTATGGTAAAAAGAACGGTGAGGATGAACGTAAATCTGCAGAATTACAAGTTTATTGTTTAGTTCAAAACATCTTTGATCAACAAAATATTATTGGTGTTTATCGTGCAACAGGAAATCCTTCGGATGATGGCTTTTTATCTGCTGCTACTTCGCAAAGTCAAATTTCTAATCAGGTGGATCCAATTTCATTTGCTGATCTTTATACCGTTCGTGCTAACAATCCGAATAATTTCGCTCGTCCTCGAGTTATCCGTATCGGAGCTATACTTAATTTCTGATGATTAATAAATCGAATCCTATGAATTCGCGCATTCTATATACTCTCATATTTCTTTTGGGGCAAACAACTTTTGTTCATGCTCGTAATGTTCCAAAACCAAAATCTGGAAAAGCTACAGCAGCATCTCCTAAAAGTATCTCTGCTGCCTGTGCTCCAGGATCAGGAAGAACAGATCTTGATTTAAATAACGTTCGTGCTACTATTTTCACTTCTGGTGATATGTGGTGGGATTTGAACCAGAACCCAAAATATGAAATCCCGAAAGGGACTGGTAAACACTCCATGTTTGCAGGTTCTTTATGGATCGGTGGTTTAGATAATGGTGGAAACTTAAAAGCTGCCGCTATGACTTACCGTTCCGGTGGTAACGACTTTTGGCCAGGTCCTTTAACTATTGAAGGTGCGTCTACCGAATCGGCTGTTTGTCTTGCTTATGATAAACATTTCAAAATTACTCGTCAAGAAGTGGAAGAATTTTATCTTGGTTCTGCTGCAACGGAAGCAATTAGTACTTGGCCAGGAAATGGCATCGACGATGGAGCTTTCCCTGGTTATGCTTCTGAAATTGCTCCGTTCGTTGACGGAAACTCAAATGGTTACTATGAACCAGATTTGCGCGATGACAATGGTTTTGCAACAGAATACCCTGCTTACGATATTACAGGTGATTTAGGTTGCCAAGCGCGTGTTTTTGGTGATCAGACTCTTTGGTGGGTATTTAATGATAATGGAAATATTCACGGTGAAACAGGTGGTTTCCCTCTTGGATTAGAAATTCGTGCACAGGCATTTGCATTTGCTTCGAATAATGCATTGAATAACATGACTTTTTACAACTACGAAATTATAAATCGTTCAACGTTCTCTGTAAATCAAACGTATTTCGGTGTTTGGTCAGACCCCGATTTGGGAGCTTATGCTGATGATTATGCGGGATGCGATGTAGGCCGTGGACTTGGATACGTATACAATGGAGATGAAGATGATGGAGGTCAATTTGGTTATGGTCAAAATCCTCCAGCTGTTGGTGTTGACTTTTTTGAGGGTCCTTTTGCAGATCCAAACAATACTGACGATTCAGGTGATCCATGTATAAATGCACGTGCAATTAATGGTTTGGGTTATGGCGATGGCATTAAAGACAATGAACGAATAGGTATGGCTCGTTTCATTTACTATACATCAACAGGTCCAAGTTATGCGAATGACCCTGATAACGGACAGCATATTTACAACTACTTACGTGGTATTTGGAAAGATGGAACACCAATGATTTATGGTGGAAATGGTTACGGTGCTGGAACAAATTATAGTTACATGTTCCCAGGTACTTCCGATCCTCGTGGTTATGGCTATATGATTACGGGTGCTTCACAAACTTGTGTTCCAGAAGATCAGCCTCTTGGAAATTGGTCTATCGATCAATTCGGTGCAGTGCCTCCTTCGGATTTCCGTATTCTTCAATCGGCTGGGCCTTTCACTCTTCAATCGGGTGGCTTCAATAAAGTAACTATGGGTGTTGTTTGGGGTCGTGCTTCATCAGGTGGTCGTTTAGCTTCGGTTGAAGTAGTTCGTCGTGTTGATGATGATGCTCAAGCATTATTCGATAATTGCTTCTCGATTATCAATGGTCCAGATGCACCTCAAACAAAAGTTGTTGAATTAGATAAAGAACTCATTCTCTTATTTGAAAACACAGATAACGCAAAAGTTGAATACTATCAAGATCAAACAAGCATTCCAGGTTTTGGAGATGTTACGTATTCATTTCAAGGTTACCAAATCTACCAATTGAAAGATTTATCTGTAACAGTTCCCGATTTAAAAGATGTAAATCGTGCTCGCTTAGTTGCTCAAGTCGACTTAAAAGATTCAATTACTCAAGTAATAAATAGAACTTTCGACCTAGATTTAAATGAGAGTATTCCA
>CANHQC010000141.1 GCA_947462695.1 Flavobacteriales bacterium
ATTGTTCGTGTTCCTAATCCAAAATACCCGGCGTTGAATTGAACTGTTAATTTGCCCTTAGGTGCTGACCATGAGTGAAACACACTATCGTTGTAAATCAACTCTAAGGTCTTAATGTCGTCTGATTGGATGGCTATTTCTATGTCAACACGCTCGTCCCATTTCGTTGCTAAATTGGATTCGAACGTGAATACAGCAGGTAATTTTTCATCATCCTCCCCTGAATTATTCTTCAATAGCGGAGTTACAATGAATGCAACCGCCGCTAGTATAAGCACGCCAATTATAATTTTTCTATTCATTTGTAGCAATATTATTCAAAAGTGAAGCAATTTCAACAGCATCAATTCCGTTGTGTGATGCGTCATAAATGACCTTTTCTTTCCAAAGAAGAATGCACTGCGGCGATTGATGCACAACCGCTGTTTTATCCGAAATATAATTGGAAACTGAGCGATAGGCTATAAGATCCAAGAAATAACACGTACAATCTAAATTAGCGTCCCATTGTTTTTCAAAACGGGAAAGCGCCATAGAAGATATACTGCAACGTGTGCTGTGTTTAAATAAAAGAACCGGTTGTTCTGCTGATTTTTCAATGGCTACATCAACTTCGGCCTCTGAAGTTAAAGGAGTCCAATCAAATGAGGAACCAGTTTGGTTGCGTGAAAAAAGTCCCATAATGCCTTAAATACCAGGAGTAAATTGCTTTAAAAACCGGACATCGTTTTCAGAATATAGGCGCAAATCGTTCACCTTATATTTCAATTGTGCGATGCGTTCTATTCCCATTCCAAAAGCAAAACCTGTATATATTTTAGAGTCTATACCGCAGGCATCAAGAACATTTGGATCCACCATTCCGCAACCTAAAATTTCCAACCAACCAGAGTACTTACAGACATTGCATCCTTTCGCATTGCAGATGGAACATGAAACGTCCACTTCGGCGCTTGGTTCGGTAAATGGAAAATAAGAGGGGCGAAGGCGAATTTGTGCCTTTTCACCGAACATCTCCTTTGCGAAGTACAATAACGTTTGCTTTAAGTCGGCGAATGATACGTTTTTGTCAATGTACAATCCTTCTACCTGGTGAAAAAAACAATGTGCTCGAGCAGAAATGGCTTCGTTTCTGTATACTCTTCCTGGTGAAATCGTTCGTATAGGCGGAGTAGATGATTCCATTACGCGCACTTGCACAGAACTCGTGTGTGTGCGCAGTGCCATTTCCTTTTCTCCCTTTTCAATAAAGAACGTGTCTTGCATGTCTCGAGCCGGGTGCTCAAGTGGAAAATTGAGCGCAGAGAAGTTGTGCCAGTCGTCCTCAATTTCAGGTCCTTCAGAAACCGAAAACCCAATGCGTTCGAACAATTCAATTATTTCTGAGCGCACAAGGGATAATGGGTGGCGTGCACCTACAGACTCGGGCCCTCCTGGACGCGATAAGTCCAATTGATCTCCCTGTTGAGTTTGTGTCGCAAGTTGTTCTTTAGCAGTTTGTAATCGCTCTTCTGCTAACGTACGCAATTCGTTCATTAACGCGCCAACCTCTCTTTTTTGTTCGTTAGGTACCGATTTGAGTTCTTGAAAAAGCGATTTTACAGTTCCTTTTGATCCGAGGTATTGAATACGAAAACGCTCTAATCCATCTGGTGACGTTAATTCAACCTGTTGGATTTCATCTTTTAGCTGTTTGATTTTGTCAATCATAATCACAATACAGAATGGTCAGAAAGAATAAAAGTGATCTAAAATGTAACTTTTCGATCGGTTTTTTTGTTTAAACAGCCTGTAATTGGCTCTATTGCAACGCGAATGTACGAAATAATGAGTAGTTGTTTTGCCGAACCATTACAAAATAAACTATCTTTGGTCAGCATGTTAAAAGCTATGAAAAACTCTGTTGTAAGAATTGCACTGTTCAGTACATTGGTTCTGAGCCTAGGTTTATTGAGTGGTTGTAAAAACGAAGATCCTTCTATTTTAAAGATTTTTGTTCGTTCATCCAGTAACGCGCTTCTACCTGGTGCACAAGTTGTGATCATCGGAGATGTGGATTCTAATCCGCCAACTCTTCCTTACGTTGATACCTTAACCACAAATGCTTCTGGTTTCGTTGAAGCAAATATGGCTGAGTACTTTACAGCTGCTGGAGAAGAAAATTCTACCGGATATTTTGATGTCTTGGTATCGAAAGACAGTAAAGAGGGTGAGGCTTACGTTCGTTGCAGAGCACACATTACTACTGTTGAAACTGTATTTTTAATGAATTAACTATGAAAAGATCTACTTCTGTTTTACTTCTTTTAAGCGCCGTACTATTCGTTGGTATATTCAGCGGATGCCGCAAAAAAAAGGATACGATTGCTGTAATTACCGTATTAGACATTGACAACCTGCCTGTTGCAGGTGCTGAAGTTGTTTTGTATGGTGAATCAACGATAAATCAACCTGCTAATGTGGTACTTTACGATACCTTAACAACAAATATTTCAGGTGAGGCGCGTTTTAATTTCAATGATGTTTACCAACTTGGACAAGCTGGTGTGGCTGTATTAAATATTGAAGCATCCAAAGACGGTGCCGTTGGACAAGGAATTATCAAAGTTGAACAAGAAACTATTTCAGAAGAAACTGTTTTTATTCAATAAGACTATTTAAAGAAAAATAGTAGGGATGGCCATTAGCTATCCCTTTTTTATTTTTTGTAATTTCAACATCCTTAAATTTTGGTACAGATGAAATTGTTGTTTCTGCTCGCCTTCGGAATTTTCTGCTTTGCACAAGTTTCTGATGCTCAAACCCTTACCACCTCCAACTTACCTATCGTTGTAATCACTACGCCGATTGGTCAAGCCATAAATGATGTGACGCGCACGGTGTGTGACA
Organism: Flavobacteriales bacterium; assembly: GCA_947462695.1. Lineage (GTDB taxonomy): Bacteria > Bacteroidota > Bacteroidia > Flavobacteriales_D > Crocinitomicaceae > M0103. The sequence goes on from CANHQC010000141.1 coordinate 2,890, forward strand.
TGGGGGTTATCGACAATGGTTCAGGAGTGATCAACTCAGTGACGAATCCTTACAACGGTTACAACGGGAAGATTTCTATTGAGATCCGCGGATCAACATCACAGCAGTACCCAAAGAAAAGCTACAGTTTCGAAACGCAAGATGCCTTAGGTAATAATTTTAATGTTCCATTGATGGGGCTACCTATTGAAAATGACTGGATTTTGTACGGACCATATCCCGACAAAACGCTCATCCGCGATGTGTTGACTTTCCATCTAGCACAATCTTTTGGACACTATGCCTCAAACTGGCGTTACTGCGAGTTGCTTTTGGACGGTCAATACCAAGGACTATATATCCTCGTAGAGCGCATTAAACGAGACAATAACCGAGTAGATGTTGCCCGTTTAGACGTGGATGATTTGGCGGGTGATTCGCTCACCGGTGGATACATTGTAAAAGTAGATAAGCTTACGGGAGAAGTTGGTTATTCTTGGCCTTCAAACTACAATACTGAAGTACTTTTTCAATTTCACGACCCGGAATTTGATGAGATGGATCCCATTCAATCGTCGTACATGCAGAACTTTGTTGGTATCTTCGAAGATAGAATTCATGGCCCTAACCTCGACGATCCAGTTCAAGGGTGGCAAGGGGTATTAGAGCCCACCTCATTCTATGATTTCTTTATTCTACAAGAACTTGGTCGCACTGTGGATGGCTATCGTTCGAGTTCCTTCATGCACAAGCATAGAAACGATGGTGCATGGAACGGTCGCATGGTGGCTGGTCCGATGTGGGACTTTAACCTATCGTATGGCAATGCCGACTACTGTGGCGCCAACACAACAACCGGCTGGCAATATGACTTTGACTTGGTGTGTAATTTCACCACAGCTATTCCATTCTGGTGGAAACGCCTCTTGGATTCTCAAGCCTACCGCAATGGATTACGCTGCCGCTGGGAGACACTCCGTCAAGGACCTTTGCATACCGATAGCGTGAATTACTTCATTGATTCAGTGGCGACAATGCTCACTGATGCGCGCATTCGAAATTTTCAAAAATGGCCAATCATTGGAGTATATGTCAATTGGAATGGTTTTGTTGGAAATACCTACCAGGAAGATGTCAATTTCCTTAAAACGTACATTCAGCAACGTTCAGCATGGATGGATGCCAACATACCGGGCAACTGTGACGCAGCAGTTGAGCAGCAAGAATTCGTTCCAGAGTACCATAAAATTTGGCCAAATCCAGCTACAGACCAAGCCTACCTCGGATTCACCTTGTTCTTTCCGGGTGATGTCCAACTCGTATTTACTGATCTTCAGGGACGCAGGGTACACCACGAAAGCATCGGACAAAAATCCCAAGGAGAACATGCACAGGCACTCGACCTAAGTACATTCACAAGCGGAACTTACCTCTACAACTTAACCAGTTCAGGGGCACTGATCGGTTCGGGGAAATTCATCGTTCGCTGATGCAGCGTTTCTTGAAATTTGGGCTTTGCGCTGAATGGGCTTTTGCAGTTGATTCGGCACGAGCGCAACTTTCAAATTCATGTTGTGGCATTCATTGGTGTCCTTGCACTAGGCTTATTTTTCGGAATTTCCTCGATGGAATGGGTCGTGGTTTTTCTGATTTCAGCACTGGTAATTGGACTTGAAGCGATCAATACAGCCATCGAACACCTTTGTGATTTGTATTCCACAGAAGCGAATGAGCGTATCAAGAAAAATGAATCTCTCCTTCATCCACTAAATGATCTCCACGCATGCGCAGGAACAGCTGTATGAGCGCAACGACATCCTTTTCGCAGTAATTCTTAATTCGCTCAAGTTGTTTGTCCTCGTAATAAACACGAGACACATCTGCTCCACTTATATCGTCTTTTGGCGTTGGAATGTTGAACACATGGCACAATAAAGCTAATGAGGTATAAGCCTTATAATCTCCAAATTTCCATAATTCAAGTGTGTCTAAATGGCTAATCTCCCATGGTTTTTTACCCGCAATATCTAAGATGGCAGGTAAGCTTATTCCGTTAATCAACATTCTCCTGCAGATGTATGGAAAATCAAATTCTTTGGCATTGTGTCCAACTAAAATGTGGTAGGGTGAGTTGTAGCGATCCTCTAATAGCTGTTTGAATTGTTTCAATAATGTTTCCTCATCATCGTGGTAAAAGGACTTTAAACGAATTTGTTTTCCTTGATGAGTTTCATGAACATACCCAACAGAAATACAGACAATTTTTCCAAATTCGGCAAGAATTCCTGCACGCTCTGAATAAAGTTGTTCATAGCTTCGGTTCTCATCATGTAAAAAGCGGGTTTTCGCTTCAAAGAGTTCACGTGTTTTAGTGTCTACATCAATATATTCGTACGTCTGCGGCACGGTTTCGATGTCAAGGAAAAGGGTTTTTTCAAAAGGTACTTTTTCTAACATAAACTTCTAGGTTTGGTAAACTGAAGTTAACGAAAATAATTGCAGAATCCATTTAAAAAAAGCAATTTTGCTTGAATATAGCGACATGGCAGAAAACCTTACACTCATTTCAGGAACAAAAGAGGAACGCTACAAATCTCTGCTCCCTCAAGCGATTGCATTAATGGAGGGAGAAACCGATCGAATAGCAAATCTAGCCAACTGCTGCGCTGCATTAAAAGAAGCTTTCGGATTTTTTTGGATTGGGTTTTATTTGGTAAAAGACGATCAACTTATACTCGGTCCTTTTCAAGGTCCAGTTGCATGTACACGCATTGCCTACGGTAAAGGTGTTTGTGGAAAGTCTTGGGCGAATGAATC